>JBKKAT010000089.1:0-12227 GCA_046714535.1 Acidobacteriota bacterium
CGAATAGATCCTTACGGCTGATATCAAGAGGCTCACCAGGCATCTCCTCATCCCCGGTGAATGCAACGATGATGCTTGTGTTCTCCAGCGCCCCCGCATTGTGCAGAGCTTTCAATGCAAATAACGCAATAACATCGCCTCCTTTCATGTCGTTGACGCCCTGTCCGGTTGCGCGTTTTCCCTTGCGTGTGAACGGTTGAAACTTCGATTCTTTTTCAAAGACGGTGTCCAAATGACCGATCAAAAGCAAACGCTTGCCTGTCTTCCCCTTACGTTCGGCAAACAAGTGCCCGGCCCTGTTTACTTCTTTTTGTGAAATCCACCGGACTTCAAAACCCAGTGCTTCAAACTCTTTTAAAAAAATGCTACCGACTTGAGCAACGCCTTCGTGATTCATCGTCCCGCTGTTGATGTTGACAACTTTTTCCAACAAAGCGATTGCTTCTGGCGCGCTGTTTTTTGCCTTCTCGGCAATGCTTTTCTCAATGGGTTTGAGGCCCTCACCGGAAGCCAAAGAACAAATCAATGTTAAGAGAAGACCTAAGACGGAGTATTTCATGATCTCATATTAATGCAACTTGTCCCCCAGGGGAGCGCATTGCAGGCTAGAAGCCTGCGGTCCCCTATGCAGGCAGGAAGCCTGCGCTCCCCTGTTTTACAAACGTTCAATTTCGGCTTTCAACCGTAACAGAGAGTTTTCAAGCGTCACCAGTTCTGCCTGGGCTTCGGTCAATTGCTCCTGATGCATCTTTACGAACCTTCGATAAGGAGCGAGTGTTTCATTGATCTGTTCAGAAGATTGCATCAACTGATGATTCACCTGGCGGTCTAATGTTTGAGTGAGCTGAAGTCGCAGTTGATCAATTTTCTTTTTGAATTCTTTTTTGACACGTTTTCGTTTTGCAGGAATGATGTAAAAACCACCGGCAGCAATGAGCGATGCTGCCAGGATGCCGGTAAAATCAGCAAGCGCCCCATGAGTGAGAATGACGAGAAGCGCGCCAACTCCGATTGCTCCTGCTTCTGCCAGTGCGGTTGTTGTGAAAGCATCCCGGACTTCGTTTGCCATCGCTCGCGCCTCAGCTTCACGGTTGTAACCCTTGATGACATCACTGGAGAGACGTCCGATTGAATTCAGTAATGCTTCACGGTTATAGTGAAATACCTGACCTGCTTCCCCGATTAAGTTCTCGCGATGCCGTGATAGCTGGCGGCGGTCAATGTATTGATTCACATCCTGCCACAATTTAAGATGCCGCTGAATGATCCAATCGATGATCCGCTCTACTTCTTCTTCGATTCTACGCGGCGTGTCCGCGAGCACCAGATTCTCAAAATCCATGCGTATCTTTTCCTTGCTTAAAAGCATCCGGATATTCTTCAAACGCACGGTGTCATCAAAAAATGCATTGCCACGCTTTTCAAGATCATCCAGGTACGATTCGACCATCTTCAAACGGGGACGATAGTCCTGCATCATTTCTTCATGAAAGGCAGCAAGTTGACGGTCGACATTTTCGATCGCCACGATGTCAGTCGCAAGCAGCTTCAACCGCTCAAATGCCACTTCCTTATACGAGACTGCCAGACGTAAACCAATATTCAAGGGATTCAGCAGTTTTAGTTTGACCCGTTCCTTCTTATCCAGGGTGTGAATGAGATAATCCTCCAGCCGGGTAAATCCGCTTCGCTCCAGTTTCTTTACATCCTGAGCGCTTCGCGCCGATAAAGCCTCTTTCGCCGAAACCTCGAAGAGATCGACCTTCGTCTTCAACAGCGCTTCCGCATTCGTTTGAACATACAGGCGTACTTCTTCAACCTCTTTGGGATCGGTCAGAATGTCTACCTTATTAATGATGAAGACGATTTTCTTTCCCCATTGTTGAGAAATTTGTTCCAGAAATAGCCGCTCACTTTCCGTAAAGGGACGATCTGCGGAGGTCACAAACAGGACCAGGTCGCAGCGCGGGATATAATTTTTGGTCAGTTCTTCATGCCTTCGAATGATCGCATTGGTGCCCGGCGTATCCACGATGTTTAATTCCTCCAGGACCGGCGAAGGATAGGTCCTGACCAGCACGTAAGGCTCAATGGGATCTTCGGATTTTTCGATGCCATGTTTGAGGATGTTGATTCGATCGGTTGTGGGTGTTACGCCTTCGGGCAAAATTCGTTCTCCCAGCAAAGCGTTGATAAAGGAGGATTTTCCGGAGTTGAACTCGCCTGCAACTACCAGCAAAAAAAAGCCATCGATTTGCTCACGTGCTTCACCGAATCGTTGCAGGTCTTCCGGATTGACGTCCTGTCCAAAACGGTTCAGGGCAATCGCAAGCCGTTCGAGCAGGTCCTTTTCCCGCAGCCGCAGCTCAGATTCGTGTTCTTCGAGAATTCCGCGCCGCTTCAGCAAACTGGTGATCATGTATAGAAATATAGGACGAAAATGATGGGCTTGCGGCAGGAAATCGACTACTCAAAGCGATGCACCTGAATTAATATAAAAGGAGACCAAGCTCAGGGAGAAACAAATGCCATACGATGGAAAGAAAAACGAAGATGAATGGTTTGCACTTCATGAAAAAGATTTATTGAGAAATGTCAGGATTGAAAAGGAACGAAAACAGAAAGAATTGGAAGAATTGTTAAAAGAGGATGAAGCGAAAAAGCAGAAGGAATTGCACTGGATGCGTTGTCCTAAATGCGGGGCAAACCTTTCCGAGCAGAATCTGCTTGGCATTCGTGTCGATGAATGCCCCCTTTGCGATGGAATTTATTTTGACCGGGCGGAATTACAGGATCTGATCTTAAAAAGTCAGAATGAACGCAGGGAAATCGTTTACAGAATCCTGGGAATTCATAGCATAGATGAGTCGCAAGAGGGGGATGGGGAAAGATTGCTCGCGAGTCTCAAGAAGGATCGGGAATTGAAGGACAAGGAACTTGCCTGGGTGCTTGATCAGGGAGAGGCGAAAGAACGGAAGCAGCTTCATTGGATGAAATGTCCGAAGTGCGGATCAGACATGAAAGAACAGGACCATGAAGGGGTGAAGATTGCAGTATGTACTGTGTGTGAAGGTGTTTTCCTGGATCACATCGATTTTCAGAGTTTGTTGCTGAAGCGAGGGGACGTTCGGCGAAACGTCTTGAAACGCGTGCTGGGAATCTTTAGCTCTTAAATAAGGAAGTGGTGCGGGCTTCCCTGCCCGCAAGTTCGGCGGTCGCGACCTCCGCGCCATTTTGATGCCGCGCTTTCCAGGCTTTGATCCATTCTTTTGGCGACAAATCTTCAAAGAGCGAATACGCAACCGGCGTCACAATTAAAGTCAGCAAAAGGCACAAACTCTGTCCGCCAATGACCACCACGGCCACCGCGCGACGTTCTTCCGCGCCGGGACCCGTTCCGATCGCAAGCGGAATCATCCCTGCCACCAGCGCAAGAGTGGTCATCAGAATGGGCCGCAGACGGTCCCGGTTTGCTTTCAGGATCGCCTCATAAGTTTCCAAACCACGTTCGCGCAGCTGATTCGTGTGATCAATCTGCAAAATTGAATTCTTTTTGACAATGCCGAACAGAACAAGGAATCCGAGAGCCGAATATAAGTTCAAAGTATTCCCTGTCGCCCAGAGTGAAAACAAAGCAAAGGGAACCGAAAGTGGGAGGGACAAAAGAATCGTCAAAGGATGGATGGTGCTTTCAAATTGTGACGCGAGAATCATGTACATGAGAATCACGGAGAGAAGAAAAGCCCAGAGGAACTCGCTGAAAGTACGTTCCAGTTCTCTACCTCTGCCCGATACGGCGGTGGTGTAGCCGGCAGGAAGGTTCAATCTTTCAGCCGCGCCTTTCAAAGCTTCGAGACGATCCGCGAGCGCATAACCCGGACCCACGGAAGCCCGCAAACTCACCTGGCGCTGACGGTCCAAACGATCGATTCGCGAAGCAGTCTCCGCTGGCTCAATCCGGACCACATTATCCAGCCGGACCAGGTCTCCTGCGTCTCTCGGCACGTACAAACGGGACACGGCATCTGGATCAGTTCGAAATTCCTCACTCAAACGCAGTTGAACATCGTAATCGTCGTTTACCGCAGGGTCATGAAAACGGGAGACTTGTTCATCACCGCCGACCATGAGGCGCAACGCAGAGGCAATGTCAGAAATATTCACACCTAAATCGGCCGCTCGTTCCCGATCGATGTGAACACGTAACTCCGGCTTATCCAGCTTCAAGGTGGTGTCCGCATCAACGATTCCGCCTAATTTCTCCGACTCTAAACGCAACTCTTCCGCCTTAACAGCAAGCGTGTTCAAGTCCGGACCGCGCAGAACAAAATCAATCTCCCAGTTCCCTCCACCGATATTGAACGAAGGGGCATTTCGAACGGAGGGGCGCAGATCTCCATATTTCCGAAGCTTGGAACGAACCTTCAGCATGACATCCTGTTGTGAATAATTATTTTGAAAAGGTTTTAAAGGAGAAAGAGTAACGAGTCCTTTTAGAAATCGGGTAATGGAAAATTTTCGTTCCTCATGGGGCGCGATGCGGACGTATGCGCGTCCCTGATTCACAGATCCTATGAATCCGCCGCCGGAAGAAACAAGCATGAGACGGATCCCTTCTGTCGATTGCAGATCTGCTTCCACTTTCCGCATCACATCATCCATAGAAGCAAGATTGGCTCCCTGTGGCGCGCTTACATTCACATCGAATTCCGCTTCATCCACATCTGTTGGAATGTATTCCTGGCCAACCATGTTGTAGAGAGGAATCGAAGAAAGAATTACAAGAATCGCAATGACGGCGACTTGCAGCCGGTGGCGTAATGCATAACTGAGTAAAGTCGTGTACATGCTATCGATCCTTGCATAGAAACCGGTGCGGGAACTGCCATGACCAGACGAACGAATATCGCCAACCCGCAGCAATCGAGCGCTCATCATCGGAGTCAAAGTAAAGGAAACGAGAAGACTTACCAGAACGGCAACGGCTGCTGTAATTCCAAATTGGTACAAAAACCGGCCGGAAATACTGGACATAAAAGAGACGGGAACAAAAATAACAACCAGACTGAACGTCGTAGCCATAACAGCCATACCAATTTCGGCCGTTGCTTCCTTTGCCGCTTCATATGCGCCCATCTTCTTCTCTTCGATGAAACGAAAAATGTTTTCGAGCACAACGATTGCATCATCAATAACAATTCCAACCATCAAAACGAGAGCAAGCATCGTGACGCTGTTCAAGGTGAAGTCGAGCGCCCACATGGCACCGAATGACGCCACCAGAGAAGTGGGAATCGCAACAGCGGCAATGATCGTGGAACGCAGACTACGCATAAACAAAAACACAACAAGACTGGCGAGGATACTGCCTACGATCAAATGTAAATTGATTTCGTGCAAAGCGGCGTAGATGTAACGGGATTGATCGCGAATGATTTCCATTTTGATGTCGCCGGGAATCTGTTGTTTGATGCGCTCCAGATTTTCTTTGACACCTTCAATGACAGCAATCGTATTCGCCCCTGATTGCCGGCGGACCTCCAACGTCACGCAGGGTACTCCGTTCAATCGAGAGACAGAGCGTTGTTCCTTCGTGCCATCCTCAGCAATGCCGATGTCCCGAACCCTGATGGGCGCTCGATTGATCGTCGTAATCAGGATATCGTTAAAATCTTTCGGATTCTCAATCCTCCCCATGGTCCGCAAAGTCTCTTCCCGAACGCTGCCGGTGACGTTGCCTCCCGGCGATTCGGCATTCTGTCTTTGAAGCGCATCCCTGACACTGGTGATCGGAATCTGATAAGCCGCAAGTCTTTCGGCATCCACGGAGATGTTGATGCTCCGTTCCAATCCACCGTCGATTTGCACTCCCCCCACCCCGGAAGAGCGTTCCAACTGTACCTTCACGATCTTATCGGCAATTTCGGTAAGCTCACGAAGCGATCGTTTTCCCGACAAAGCGATCGTGACAACAGGAGTAGATTCATTATCCGATTTGCTGACAACCGGAATTTCTGCTTCATCCGGTAAATCACGGACGGCTGCGCTAACACGATCCCGAATATCCTGGGCCGCCACATCAATGTCCCGGTCAAGACCAAAGGTTGCGATCACGAAAGAGGAACCGGGGCCGGAAACCGAACGAAGCTCGTAAATTCCTTCTACAGTATTAACAGCCTCCTCAATTCGATGCGAGATCGTGGTTTCCACTTCCTCCGGCGAAGCTCCGGGCAGAGTTGTTCGCACAAATACGGAAGGCAAATCTACAGAAGGAAAACGATCGACACCCAGGCGAAAATAACTGGTAATACCGACGACCACGAGTGAAAGAACGATCATCGATGCAAAGATCGGACGGCGTATGCAGATTTCAGCTAACCTTTGCATTGTGATCCTGTTTGAATAGAAGCTAAGGACGCAAAGCCGCAACCTGTGTAAGAAGGGGGATAGGGAGATGATCCGGATAAGGAGATATTTTTTTTAATTTTTTTCATCTCCATATCTCAACTATCTCCCGATCTCCTTTCTTACACGCAGCTAAAAGTATGGCGGAGAAACAAAAATCTCACTGTTACCAGATGGGTACAACTTTTTCTCCGGAACTAAGATTCCCGGGTTCGATTACAACGGTGTCGCCCGCATTGATTCCTTCAACAACTTCTACGGAACCCTTCGTTTTGCGTCCCAACCTGACGCGCTTTTCTTGTGTTTCGTTATTTTCGATGCTGATCACCTTCGTCAGTCCTGCAAAAGTGATCACTGAGCTGGCAGGGACCAGTACAACCGGTTCATTCGAGTCGGTGATGATTTCCGCGCGTGCGAAGGAGCCTGGCCGGAGCACACCGTTCTCATTACCGATTTCCGCTTCCACCATCAAGGTGCGATTGTCCGCCGATATGGCTGGACTCACCCGCGCCAGGCGTCCGATGTGTAGCCGGTTCGCATCCCCTTCTATACGAATTTCAACTCGCTGACCGGCGCGGATGTTTGTGGAATCCCGCTCCGGCACTGCGAGCTTTAATCGCAGAGGATGGATTCGAACCAAAGTCATCACGGGATCTCCTGACGCAACAAACTGACCTGCATTTACACGCTTTTCCTGAATGATGCCATCTGTCGGCGAAGTAAGCACCGAATCTGAAAGCTGCTTGCGCGCGATATCGAGCTCTGCGCGCCGCTGAATCAATAAAGCCTGTCGGGATCGCACCTCTTCCACAGCATCCTGGTAACGCGCCTCGGCAACCTGATATTGAGCCGTCGCATCATCCAGCTGGGATTTCGGAACCAAACCATCCCGGCTGAGGCTTTCCATTCTCTCTTTGGTTAGTTTGGCCTCTTCCAGAACGGCTTTCGCCTGACGAACCACCCCGGTTTCAGTCACATCCAGATTGTTGCCATTCCCTTTTCCCCCGGCATCCAAACCGAGTCTTACCCGAGCCTGCTGATAAGCAGCGTCGGATTGTTGAACCCGAAGCTGGAAATCGGCAGGTTCCAGTCGCACCAGTGCCTGGCCCCGTTTTACCGGACTCCCAAGGTCCACATAAACGGTCTGGACCCGCCCCGGAACCTTCACGCTCATCACCACTTCCTCTTCGGCCGCCAGAGTTCCGCTTACATCAACCGATCTGGGCACATTTGCCGACACTGCCTTTACCACTTTTACCTTCTTTGTCTCACCAGGATGATCCGGCTGTTTCGGGCCCTCTTTGCTACAATATGCGGATAATAAGGATGCAGCAACAGCGAGGATTAAGAGGAATCTCTTCATTCTTTCCAATTTTAGTCTTTTGAATAATAAAAAGCATTCACAGGCAAAAAAAAAGGTAGCGCAACAGCGCTACCCTTTGAATTTCAATGCGTTTAGTGTTTTCTGGGCTTTTGCTTTCTTGCCGGTTCTCTTTTCGTAGTCCTTTTTGCTTTAGAAACTTCGGCCTTCTTGCTGGAAGATCTTACTTTTGATACTTCCGCTTTCTTGCCGTGAGATCTTACTTCCGACTTTCGAGCAGAAAATTTAGTCTTTTCCACTTTGGCCGGCTTTCTGCTGGAAAAGGATGCCTTCTTTGAGCTTCCGAAATCACGATCTGATTTGCGTGAAGACAAATTCGACTTGTGAACCTTTTCATTTGATCTCTTTTCTACCTTTGCCGGTTTTGAATAAGACTTCCTTGACCCTTTGGACTCGAATTTCCGCGAGCTCTTGGACTCAAATTTCTTATTCGAGTGAACGGGTTTTCTGGAATTATCCGATTTCCGAATCGACTTTGAAGAAGATTTCGTCCGGATATCCTCAAACTTCCGTTTCATGACAGTGTTCCGTTCAGGAGCACGTCTTTCCACATCTCGTCTTTCGAATCCACGTCTTTCGACAGCACGCCGATCGTCTCTGCTTCCGCGCACCTTACTCACGTGTTTGCGAATTCTTACTTCATCATTCGCAGTCGCAAGAATTCTTGCGCGCCGGTCACCAATTCGGATTTCCCGTTCACGAACGTTCAGCCGGCGAAGCGGTCTACGAACAATTCGTTCCAGGTCGTCGCCCTGGAATCTATCATACCTTGTCCGAAATACTCTGCGAGCGAATAGATCGCGCACAGCCGTCGAACGAAGCGCGTATGGGCGATAGCTGTTGTATCCGAACCGGTCGGAGTCGATGACTACCCAGAAGTTGTAATCACTACCAGGATAGTTGTATCCACTCGGGAACTGAGGCCTCCAGCCGATGTATCCGCCACCGTATGACCAGCTCACCCTGCCGGCATGCCAATCATTTCCCGGAATCCAGACCCAACCGTAACGAGCGGTATAGATCCAGTTACCGTAGTGGTAAACGTAGGGAGCATAAGCTTCATTTCCGTACCACGTGGGGCCATAGCTAGTTTGTCCCCAATATCCATCCATATAAGGCCGCCAACCGGAATAAGCGTGCGGTCGCCAAACATTTCCATAACTTGAATAGTTGACCCACGATCCATAAGGCGACAATTCGTCGTGAAATCCGACCGAGAAACTAAAATCAGCAGCTTCTGCGGATTTCGCCGGACTGAATGCGAAGACCACCATCACTAAAATAGCAATGCTTAACCATTTCATGTCCGTTACCTCCTAAAACTTTATTTGAAGTCATTTAGAAAGCAATATGCGTGCCATATACAAGCCTCTTATTTTCAATTACTTACCAGAACGCTCCGGCCCCGAAATCGTACTGATAAAAGGACACTTTAGAGGACATGTCGCATGAAGAACCACAGGTTAAAGTCTTGAAGGCGCTAAAGAAGTTTAAGGTGTTGAGATCTCCGAGAAAACACTTTTAACCTTTAACCCTTTGAACACTATCCTACGAGGCCGCGCTTTGTGGCCCATCGAACAAGATCAGCGGCAGAATGAATATTCAACTTTCGCATCAAATTCGTGCGATGATTATCGACCGTTTTCGGACTGATGAACAGGATGTCCGCGATTGCCTTATTCGAGTGCCCTTCGGCAATCAACTGCAACACTTCTCGTTCGCGATCATTCAACCGTTCATAAGGATCATCTTCAAGCGGGGCAACTTCACGGTAGGACTCTGCAAGCGTCTTCGAGATCTGCGGACTGAAATAGACTCGTCCCGCAAAGGCGCTTCGCACCGCTTCAATGACTTCCTGTGCGGCCGAATCTTTCAGTAAGTACCCGGAAACTCCCAGCCGCACCAGCTTCATCGAATACTCTTCTTCTTCATGCATTGACAAAATCACGATTCTTGCGGAAGGATCTTCTTTTTTGATTCGGCGGCTGACTTCCAAACCACCCAGTTTGGGCATACTGATATCCAACAAAATCACATCGGGTTTCAATTCTTCGTATTTGCGGATCGCATCCAGACCATTCGCAGCTTCCCCTATTACGTGGATGTCACTGCATGCCTCGAGTATTTTGCTGAGACCATCCCGCACGACGCGATGGTCATCTACAATCAGAACTCTGATTTTTTCCATGAGGAGATTTGATAACTATTTAACATCTTTGCTCTCCCGTGGTCAAATATGCCGGCGGTCATCTTTATAGCGGAATGAGCACCTCGACCCGTGTTCCTTTCTGTGGTTCGGAATAAACTGCAAAAGTTCCTTTGTATAAGGAGACACGGTCTCGCATCCCCGCAAGACCCGATCCTGTTTCCGTGGAATTTGGAACAGGATCAAAGCCGACTCCATCGTCCATGATCCGAAGATGAGCTTCCTCCTCAGTACATTCCAGCGAAACGGTCGCCGACTTTGCTTTGGAATGTTTTGCAACATTATTCAAAGCCTCCTGGACGATCCGGAATAGAATCGTTTGCGTTTCTGTGTTTAACTTCTCTTCTTCCCCTTGCAGACCGAGTTCTACAGGAATGTTGACACGCTTCGTAAAGTTGCGAATGTACCAGCGCAATGTGGGAAATAGTCCGAGATCATCCAGCATTCGCGGTCGTAACAATCTGGAGAGTTCCCTCACATCCTGAAGCGTTTGTTCCGCGAGAGTTCGAGCTTCCACCCAGCGATCCCTGTTTTCGGGGGACAGATCTTTTTCCACACTGTTTGAAAGTACGTCCAGATTCATTTTCAAGGCGGTCAGCTCCTGTCCGATTCCGTCGTGCAAATCTCGCGAGATTTTTGCCCTTTCCTCTTCCTGTGTTCGCAAAATCCCTTTGGTGATGCTTTGAAGGCGATTCTGATTCAGCAGCATTTGTTGACGGAGCCGGATATAGTCTTGAGCTACCATGGCACTTTCAGCCGACAATGCCTGCAGAGACTCCTGCTGCATTTTCAAAAAATTGCGGAGCATCTGTGTGGATTCCCAAAAAGAATAGATGCGGCAGAGCGCCTCCAATGCATGATGCAGTGTAGTTACCGGCTTTTTCTTATGAAAAAGAAGAATCAGCACACCTACCCGCTCGTTTTCTGACTTCAGGCGCAGGACAAAAAGCCGGCCGAGCGTGAACACCTCTTTCGTGCTTTTTTCGAATGTGGAAAGAAGCGTTTGCAATTCGGGGAATTCCGGACGCTTTTTCGAGGAAAGAAGTTGTTGTGAACCATCTCCCCACAGCAGGAAAGCATTCTGCGCGCGTCCGATAGCTGCGGCAGCAGCGAGAAAACTTTTTCGCACCTTTGCAGGCTCTTTGTGGAGATTCCGCAAAAATCTCGAAATTGGAGTTTGGGTAAAATCCATAGCTCTTTTTTAACAGAAGCAAACAAAGAGAACGAAGAATATTCTAGTCTTAGTTTCCTTCGTTATCTTCTGTTCAAATTTTGCATTTCCGATTGAAAACGTTTTGCCTGCTGAAAATGTTCTGTTGCTTTTGTGTCCGACTTCAATGCTTGATAAGCCTGCCCGGCCAATGTATGAAAACGGTAGAGAAACGGAGTAGCTTTAAGTTTTTCTGCAACCATCAAAGCGGCCTGACTTGTTTTTGCCGATTTGGCAGGCTGATTTTCTCTCAACTCTGCGGTTGCAAGCGCATGCCGGGCGTGCAACTCCATCCAGGGATCATTTTGCTCGATTGCACGCTTCACCGTCGCTTCTAATGACGTGGATGCATTCCGGTCATTCTCTAAAAGAAGCCACCCCTGTTCGACCTGCGCCTTCAAGATGGATTTCTCGAATTGACGGGCGCCTGCAGTTTCCTGAGCTTTCTTTAAAATAGCTTCCGCCTGGCTCGTATCTTTTTGCAATCGGTGCGCCTGCGCCAGAAGAATTTGCGTATCCACAATGATTTCGGAGCTCTGACTTTCCTCCGCCAATTGAATTGCGGAGTTCAGTTTCTCCATGGCCTGCGGCATGAGATTCAATTCAAGATAAGCGGAGCCGGCCATTTTTGTATACTCTGCAATGCCTTTCTTATCCTTTAATTTTTGCAGCATTCCAATCGCTTCTTGATAAGAATCGAGGGCTGCCTGGTATCTGCCTTGCATTTGATGAATCGCTCCCAGATTGCCAAGGGATACCGCGATCGCATTTTCATATTGGATCGCGCGACTCTGATTGAGCGCTTCCATAAAGGATTTCACGGCACGATCCATTTGCCCCTGCGCCATTTGCAAAAAGCCCATATTTTGCAAGGAGAGAATGATCCCGCTCTCCTCTCCAATGGCTCTGCGAAGTGAGAGGGCCTGTTCCCAGAACACCTGTGCATCGTCATATTTGCCCTGCAGGTAGTAGATATGGCCAATGTTATCGTAGCTCTGTGCGGTTTGCTGGTCGTTTCCCAGTTC
>JBKKAT010000090.1:0-5836 GCA_046714535.1 Acidobacteriota bacterium
GTGCAATGGTCTATTTATGCTGAAAGCGGATCTTGCGGCGAGCCCAATCATGAGCGTCTCTCTGCAAACTGGCAGATTGGTTTACCGGATTTTGTTCCACTTAGCACAAGTCTCGCGCAGGATCGCATTCAACTTCTTCTGATTCAGCATAACCCTGCCTTTTTTAGAGAAATCCAACTCATGCAGCTGCTGCGACTGGCCAGGGAAAAGGATGTGAAAACCGCGGTCACATTTCATGCTTTAAGATCGCTTTCTCTAAGCCCGTCCCTCCATGAAGAACTGTCGCGGGCTGACCGGCTTTTTGTTCACCGTCAAAGCGACATTGAATGGCTTCGAGTATGCGGAGTTTCGGATACCGTCCGCCTCCTACCGCATGGTATTACCCGGTTTCGAAGACGTTCGGTGGCAGCAGTTCAAAAGGAATTAGGCCTCGACGGAGCCTTTGTCATCGGTCACTTCGGATACGTGCGGCCTTATAAAGGAACTCTCGATCTAATTGAGGGATTTGAGCTCTTAGCAAACGAACAACCAAACGCAAGACTTTTACTTCTTTGCTCAGAGTATCCGTATTTGGATTCGGAAGCTTATTTGCGGCTTTGTTTGGACCGTATTGCTTCCTCAAAGTATCGAGATCGAATTCATTTGAATTTCAAGCACCTGCCTATGCGGACAGTGATTCATCTTCTTCAAGCATGCAATTTGATTGTTTATCCGTATCATTCCTCAAATGAATCTTCCAGCGCTGCTGTTCGATTTGCAATTTCCGCCAGCCGACCCATTTTGGTCAGCAAGTCTCCCATCTTTGAAGAACTGGAGCAGACACCAGTTGTTTTAGAAAACACCACCGCGAGCGAAATCGCTAACGGAATCCTTTCCTTGATTCAGGATTCTGCCGAGCTCAATGATTGCCAGAAAAGAGTAGAAAAATTTGGCACCGCGCACGATTGGGCAAGGGTATCAGCCATGTTATGGGGACATATGTCGTATTTGCTGGAGTGAAACCGGAAAAATCTTCCGGAGCAACTAGCCTGCCCGTGTTCCAACAACAACATTGAGTCTAAGCGGTGCCGTCAAACCGCGGCTGTTAAACCAGGTTACGTTCTCATGAACCATATCGATCAAAACGATGTAGCGGCCGGTTGGCAATGGTTTGCCGTTGTAATCAACCGGTTCAAGAATGAATTCTACTTCGGTTTCCTCTCCCGGCTCCAAACTCGAAGGCAAACTTGCGCGCTGTTCTCCTAGCCGTTTGCCTGATCCATCGGCGGGTTGCCAGACAATCCCCACGCGAATCAATTGCGCCCACGCAGCATCTGCTCCCATATGTGTAATTTTTACATGTACTGATTCCGCGTCCCGCATCGTTTTTTTCATCCACGCGCGAATACCGGAAACATTTTGCACCATTTCGAGTTTGTTGATGATCCATAAATATTGAGGCGAGGCGCATGCGACTGAAAAGCTCCGGTTTTCTGCGAGTTCCAGTTTTGCACGGTAAGCGTTTAGTGGCATCCCGGTCTCAGGATACGCCGGATCCTCTAATCGTATGTTGCGCGCGTTCAACACGCCCTGCTTGTCCAATTCGTTCGATTTCTCTTTCGACAATACCCATAAAGAAAAGGAGCCATTTTTTTCCGTGACAAGCAGTCTCGCATCCGGAATATGGCTTTGAACGTCTTTACGAGTGGTAATCAGATAAACCACATTTTGGGTCTTCACTTGATTCAAGTCTTTTAGTGTTTTTAATTTTTCATCTTTTAACCAGATTTGATATCGCTTCTTCATCAAATCAGACTGCCGATCTTCACGGGACAGAAAATATACGGGCTCGTCACGATGGTAATGATTCAGCCATTGCGTAATATTTGTCATATGCTTCCAGACATGAGCGCCGGCCAATATATGATCACGAATTCCTTCGCGGGCAACGAACAAAAAGAAGATAGAAAGCAACAGCGTCCCTAAAGTCGGCCGCCATTTCAGAACAGCAAAGAGGATCGAAGAAAAGAAGGCGGTCGCGAAAAATGCCTGCCAGATTGCGATATGCCCGTTCGTTTTCTTAAATAAAGACAACCCGACGATCTGAACATTGAAAATCGGACCGGTCCCCAGCCTTCCGGAATAGTATGGAGGAAAGGTGATAAGGAGGAGAACGGTAACACAGAAGAACAGGGTCTTCCACGAAATTCTTTTCTCTAAACATCGGCTTGCGGTCAGTAAACCGATCAGTATCAATGGACCGATCACTGCTTCGTTGTACCGCCCATACAAAACAAAATTTGAAATTCCTTTATAACAAAATGTAACAGACGTAAGGAAGAACAGGAGAAACGACAGACCCATATAAATCAACGAAATCCTTTCTGGTTCAGGAACAATGAAACTGTCGGGCTTAAGCGCCCGATTACGATGGAAATGTGTGAACAATCCGAATGAAGAATAAAGAGCAACGCCTAAACCGATAAAAACAAGAAGACAGCTTGCAACGCCGAGATAGAACATCTGGCCGCAGGCAGCTACTAACCAGGTTTTTAACCCTTGCACATTCATGACCGCTCCGCTAATGCGGCCGGCAAAATTATACGAAAGGTGCTGTTGCCATACTTCATTCTTGAAATACTGATGCGTGACGAAAACCAGCGCCGCCGAGATTGAAACAGAACTAAAGAAAGCGAAGACCCTCTGCCTGTCGACCCATCGCCGGTACCAGAGTAACAGAATGATGAAAGTGGAGCTTACAAGAATGCAAATCGCCCGTTGGTGAATGGCATAAAGACAAGCAACAAGGATTCCAAAAAGATAAAAATAAAGCACACTCCGTTTCTTTTCAGCTATGTAAAAACTAAACAATACGCTGACCCAGTACATGCAGATCAGCAAACTTTCTGACAGCGCGGTGTGAGCATACAAGAGAGAGGAAGGGTACAAAGAAACCGCGAGCGCAACGGAACCTACTACCAATTTTTTCGCGTGGGGAGCGTATGCTATACCTAAGCGATAGGCGAGTAGAAACACGAAGCTCGCGAAAATTCCATTTAGAATCTGCGCGGCATGATAGAGTGTTTGGCCGTCCTTAACGAAAGGAAAAAAGGGCACTAAAAATAGAGAATACCCAAAGGCATAATACGTCCGTCCCACTGAATTCGACCAATCCAGACCAGTAAGGTACGCGGCATTCGCAAGGTAACCGAGCTCATCATCAAGAATAACTGGTCCTGCTGTTTGGAGGGTTAAAAAGAGATGAAACAGCACCAATGCGAAAAAGAGTAGGCACAGAAAAATACGCGCGTGATACGTCCGGACTCCTTGATTTGGCTCACGCATTCTCAAATGATAATAGGAGAATCACAATCAGGATACTACTCGAAATATTTGCGTTGAACCAAATGATTTTTCAAATCAGACCTTATAATCTGTAAGGTCCTGTTCGGGAGTTGGTCATGAAAATCGCTGTACTAACTGCGCGTCACAATACCCTCCACGGCGGCGCGGAAATTTTTTATGATGGTCTCGAAGCTGCTCTTCGATCTGCAGCCGAAAGTGTCGACAGAATTGACGTTCCGGCTGATGAAAGCTCATTCGAACGCATCCTTGAGTCTTATCGCAATGTCAGCGGTCTGGATTTAAGCGCTTACGACGTAGTAATCTCCACAAAAACCCCTACGTACAATATTGAACATCCCGCGCACATCCTTTATTTAGTTCACACGACCCGTGTTTTCTACGACATGTTCGATTGGTGGACTGATGGGAGCGAATTGTCAAAAAGGCAGCGGGATCAAATCCGGGAGATGGACTTTCGCGCGATTTCCAGAATACCGGAAGAGCGGCGTTTCGCAATCGGACAGGAAGTTGCTCAAAGATTGCAGAAATTTCTTGGACTTTCCGCTCGCGTTCTGCACCCGCCTCTTTCCGATGCCGATCAATTTCAGTCAGGTAAGCCGGAACACTTTTTCCATCCGGGACGGCTTCATCCATGGAAAAGATTGGATCTTGTGCTGAATGCGTTCGAATCGCTCGATGAACAGATTGAATTGTTGATATCCGGAATCGGCGAAGCGGATCCATCTTTCAAGGACCGTGTTTCATCCAACCCGCGAATCCGGTTTTTAGGGGATGTTTCCCGTTCGGAGCTTTATGATCTTTACGCACGTTCGCTCGCAGTTCCTTTTGTGCCGGTGCGTGAGGATTATGGTTACGTTGCAGTAGAAGCCATGATGTCCGGTGTGCCTGTCATCACAACGAAGGATTCGGGCGAACCCTCCCGAATCGTTCAACATGAGAAGACCGGTCTGGTGGTGAATCCTACTGTGGAGGACATTGCAGGAGCGATGAAACGATTTCTGCATTCGCCGGAGGAAGCGAAGCAGATGGGCATGGCGGGCCGGAAAGTGGTGGAACGAAATAATTGGCCCGATGTGGTTCGAAAACTGATAACTTCTCTTCAGGATCAACTCCGCCTTCCTGGCACCGACACAAACGAACATCCGGTGCGCAAATCTACTTCGGTGTATCGCTTGTTGATACTCGATAACCAGCCGATTGAACCGCCGGTTGGCGGAGCGCGAATCCGACTTTGGGGACTGTATTCCAATCTTCCGAAACGACTTATGCCGGTTTATGTCGGTACGTACGATTGGCCGGGAGAAGAGTACCGATCCTTCATGCACAACGACACACTTCTCGAAATAACGGTCCCGCAATCTCCGGCACATTTTGCGGCGCATGAAGCGTGGCGCAAAACGGATCCCTCTTTGACTATGGATGTTACGTTTCCCGTGCTTTCATTTTTGTCCGCCGGGTACGTGGAACGTGTGTCATTTGAAATGTCACAATCTGATGCAATCGTGTTAAGTCATCCCTGGGTTTGGCCGATAGTTGCTCAAATGAAAGAAGCGGAACGCAAGCCGTTGTTTTACGACGCCCACAATGTCGAAAGTCTTCTCCGCCGTCACCTGCTAGCCCCGCATGGGATTGGAAGAACAATTGCTGATCTTATAGAACGTTTGGAACGGGAGGTCTGTAACAGAGCAGATGGGATTTTTGCGTGTTCTGAAGAAGATGCCGGCTCTTTTGTGCGTCTTTATGGAGTTTCTCGATCGCGAATTCACATTATTCCCAACGGTGTCAATACGAAGCAGATCCGGCCTGCTTTAGCGGTCGAAAAGAGGAATGCGCGACGTGTCCTGGGGCTCTCCGACAAAGCAACCGTAGCAATCTTCATCGGAACCCGCTATAAACCAAATATTGATGCGGCACAATTGATCTGCGATCGACTGGCTCCTGCTTCTGGTCGAATAGTATTTCTAATTGTTGGTGGCTGTACGGCAGATCTGGAGGGAGATATTCCCAAGAATGTGCATGCGCTCGGATTAGTAGAAGACGCCATTCGAAATCAGGCGTACCAAGCTGCAGATTTTGCAATCAATCCAATCTTGCACGGATCCGGAACCAACATAAAGATGATAGACTTTCTTGCGGCAGGCCTTCCCACCATCACAACCCCCACAGGCATGCGGGGTTTCCATGAGGTGGATGAAAGTTTTCTGGTAGCCAGATCAGATGATTTTGAAAGCGCAATCGAACGTCTGATGACAGAGCCTGGTCTGCGTGAACAGCTTGCGAGACGGGCTCGTTTGGCGGCCGAAATGTTTTTCGATTGGAAACCGATCAGCGCAAACCTTGCGACTGCCATTTTACAAACACTCCGAAAGTCAACGAACATCAAAAAAGGATCTGTCGAACCACGACTCGCTGTGATGTCAACATGGAAAACGCGATGCGGCATTGCAGATTATTCGAATTTTTTGGTGCACTCATTGCCATCCAGCGTGCA
>JBKKAT010000091.1:0-4572 GCA_046714535.1 Acidobacteriota bacterium
GCCTACATCAATGAACCTTAATTTTAACGCAGAGCCGCAGCGGCGCAGAGAAAAGAAAAAAATAATTTGATCTCTGCGTCTCTGCGTCTCTGCGTTAAAGAGCTAACGTATTAGGGTGATTTTGGCGAAGCGGGTCATGATCACCCGGACACCATCCTGAAAACGGATCTTCAGTTTCCAATCTTGCGGCACACCCTGAACTTCCATGACCGATCCGCGGCCAAACTTTTCGTGACTGACAATCGATCCAACACGAAATTCAGATTTCGATTCCGTCTCAGCAGAAGCGGTAGTTTCGGGCGCTTTCCTGAATCGTTCCGATTGCCGAACAACTTTGAACCACGAAGGAATTTCATCAAGAAAACGGGAAGGGCGCGATACTGAATTGCTGCCAAATAAGGAACGTCGTTGCGACCAGCTCAACAGCAATTTCTCTTTCGCCCGTGTCATCGCGACATAAAAGAGACGGCGCTCCTCTTCCAGATCCTCCGAACTTTCCAGGGAACGGATATGCGGAAAAACACCTTCCTCCAGTCCCACAACAAACAGAACCCGAAATTCCAAACCCTTTGCGGAATGAACAGTTAGAAACGTTACCGCGTCTCCTGGCGTTTCACTGCGACTCTGCAAAGGAAGCTCGCTCAGAAAAGTTGCGAGATCAAACTCGGGTAAAGCTTCCTGTTCGCGCAAATATCCCAGGAATTCATTAATGTTTTCGATGCGATCATCCGCCGTTTGAGAATCATCCTTGTGAAGGTATTCAAAATAGTCAATCTGTTTCAAGAGGCGCTCTAAAAACGAAGAGGCAGGAGGCTCATAGCCGTCATACAATTCCAGAAAAGACAGAACATTTTTGTTGCCGGAGTTCCTTGCGGCCTCCCATATAGAAACAGTCAGGGCTTCTGATTCTTGCTGAATTTTTTCAAGCAATTTCTTGCCGGCGCCGCGCGGTGGAACGTTGAGAACTCGGAAAAGACTGAAGGCATCATTTTGATTCACAAGCAATCTCACGAATGCAATGACATCTTTGATCTCGCGACGTTCGTAGAAGCCAACTGAACCGACGATTCGATGAGGAATTTGAGCTTTTCCAAAAGATTCTTCGAATACTCTCGACTGGGCATTTGCTCTGTATAAAACTGCGATTTCAGAGGGAGAGACATCTTTCAAGAGTCCCATTGTTTTTAGAGTAACGTACGTCGCTTCATCATATTCATCCAGAGCATGGTAGATTTCGATTGGTTCGCCCGCCTGATTGTCAGTCCATAGTTCCTTCTTAATCCTTCGGGTGTTACGGGAAATGACCTCATGGGCAGCCTTGATGATGGTTTTTGTAGAACGGTAATTCTGTTCGAGCTTGATTGTCTTGACGTCGCGAAAATCCCTGAGAAAATGCTGAATATTCTCTGAACGCGCCCCGCGAAATTTATAAATCGATTGATCCTCATCTCCCACAACCAGGATATTCTGGTTTTCACCCGCAAGAATTTTCAACAGCTCGTATTGGACTTCATTTGTGTCCTGATACTCATCCACCATGATGAACCGGTACAGCTCGCAATATCTCCTGCGAAGGTCCGGCTGCTCCCGAAACAAACGGAGCGGGAGCCTCAGAAGATCATCAAAATCGACCGCATTGCTTGCGGCCATTTTTCGCCCGTAGAGGTCCAGAATCGATTGAAGATTTGGATCATAGATTTCAGGAGGCTCGGACCGGTTTTTCTGCCATTTAAGAAAGTGAAGAACGTCTCTGCCGCTGTACCGGTTTTCTTTCTTCAGCTCGCTGATGCACTCCTTTAACACACTCAATTGATCTTCTTCGCTAAAGATTTGAAAATCACGCGAGTAACCCAACAGGGAAATATGGCGGCGGAGAAGCACCGCGCAGAAAGAATGAAATGTTGAGATCAAGGGAATTCTGTAATGATTCCCTGCCAACTGAGCTGCGCGGGCTTTCATTTCTCCGGCGGCTTTGTTTGTGAAAGTGAGGGCCAGAATGTTTTCCGTCGCCGCTACACCGGTAAACAGCAGGAAGGGAATCCGGTAAGTGATGACACGAGTCTTTCCCGAACCGGCGCCGGCAACCACCAGAATGGGCCCCTCAACCGCGGTCACAGCCTCTTTTTGCGCCGGGTTCAACTGTTCTAATAACGTAGAAACAGAATCCATAAGGTTTCGACAGTAGGGGCGGCCCTTGTGGTCGCCCGCACGGGCAGGCACAGGCCTGCCTCAACTTAGGAATCAGAGATTGTAGCAGTTTCATATGTCTGATTAAAACGTTAAATGTCTGAAAATGTACAAAATCAAGTTGAGACGCAACCTTTTGCTTCCGAACTCGTCTAAGTAAAGTATGAGGAGAAGAGACATGGTGTATTCATTGAAATTCTATCTGTGCATCGTCCTGCTTTTGTTTTCCGCAAACCTTGTTGTTGCGGCCACCGAAGAGCGTATAACTCATCAAACCTTCGCTTTAAATGAGAGTGGGACCGTAGACCTCTCCAACGTGAACGGGGACGTCACCATTCGCGGGTGGGACAAAAAGGAAGTTGACATGACAGCGACAAAACGGGCCCCCGCCGAATATCTTGATCTGATCGAAATAGAGATCGACTCTACGCCCGCGCGCTTATCGATTGAAACGAAGTACCCCCGTGGCCGAAAAGAATCGAATGTTTCGGTTACGTATGAGCTGATGGTTCCGAAACACGCAGTGCTTGATGCAATTCATACGGTGAATGGATCGATTGACATTTCCGGCGTAGAAGGTGAAATCAAGATTAATACGGTAAACGGCTCAGCAGAGATCGACGGGAGCAAATCGGAACTTGATGCTGAAACCGTAAACGGCAGAATCACCGCGAAATGGGCTGATTTTCCGAAGCAAGGGGATGTAAATCTGCGTACGGTGAACGGCGGCTTGAAACTTCATTTACCGGATAACGCTAACGCTGATGTAAAAGCATCATCGATGAATGGATCGATCCGTGCGGACTTTCCCATTACGGTTCAAGGCCGGTTCGTTTCGCGCAGCCTCTCGGGCAGAATCGGTGCGGGCGGAACAAGCATCGATCTCGAAACCGTGAATGGTTCCATCGATATTGTGAAAACAAAGAACTAACTCATTTAACACAGAGACGCAGGGGCACAGAGTTAAGAGCAATTTTTCTCTGTGTCTCTGTGACTCTGTGTCTCTGTGTTGAAGAGCTAAATCTGGCGGGAGATGCCGAGCTTTTTCATGCGGGTTTCCAGCGCAGTGGGCTTCATACCGAGCAGTTCGGCGGCTCCTTTTTCACCACTTACGCGCCAGGAAGTAATCTGCAACACTTCCAGAATATGTTCCCGCTCCAGTTCTTCCAGAGTGGGAATACGGGATTCCAGCGGCGCACCGCAAGGTCGCGGCAACCACTTTCCCGGTTCCAGCTGTGTGCTCTGACACATGACCACGGCACGCTCAATCAAGCTTTCCAGTTCACGTATATTTCCGGGCCATGAATAGGCAAGAAGCGAATCGATCGTCGCTTGAGGAATCCGTTCGATATTCTTCCTGAATTGCGCCCCATACTTCATCACAAAATATTTTACGAGTAGCGGAATATCTTCCTTACGTTCTCTCAAGGGAGGAATGCGAATGGGAAAAACGTTCAAACGGTGGTAAAGATCAGCGCGAAATTCTCCTTCCTGTATCGATTTTTCCAGATCCCGGTTGGTTGCGGCGATCACTCGAACATCGAATTCTCCCTGCTGCAAAATCTGAAGAAGTTTCGCCTGAAGATCCAATTGCAAATCTCCGATCTCATCTAGAAAGATTGTTGCGCCGTTTGCAAACTCAAATCGACCCGGCAGTGTAGAACAATCGATCTTCACAAGTGGCCTATCTTTCCGCGAACTGAATTCATGAATGGAATGAACGACTACTTCTTTTCCGGTTCCGTTTTCTCCGTATAAAAGTACTCCGGCATCGGTCGGAGCGACGTTTTCTACCGCTTTCAATACTCTTCTGATGCCAAGGCTTTGACCTACGATGTTCTTAAAATGGTGTTGCACATGAATTTCTTCTTTTAAATAGAGATATTCGTAATCCAATCTCGACCGCAGACGCGCAATCTCTTCGTGCGCCAAAATGTTTTCAATTGGCAACACGATCTGGCGTGCAACCTCAAACAAGAGCGCCGCATCTTTCATGGAGTATTGATTTGGATTCTTGCTTCCTATTGTTAATGTCCCGAGGACTGTTCCGTTTCTACTCAAAGGGACCACAATTGCGGATCGCGGATGCGCGGTGCTGTGGACGATTTCCCGCGTTGCATTTTCCTGCAGGTTTTCGCAAAGGTGCGGCTCCTTTGTCAGCATGACATGCAACAGAATACTGTCTGCCGCGGGAATCTCAGTTTCCGAAACAAAGCCCGGCGAACTCAAAGTTTCCATCAGATTAAAAATACGCAGGGCATTCTTATTTACATCAAACAAAACCAATTCGGCGCATTCAAAGGAAATTGCCTTTCGTATGACATCCGCAATGCTACTCAGAAACGCTTCCCGATCAAGACCCGAGACAGCCTGACTGATTTCTAC
>JBKKAT010000092.1:0-4776 GCA_046714535.1 Acidobacteriota bacterium
CACCGGTTCCCTCCACAGGTGAGTCGGTTCCTCGTCATCAAAAAAAACAACACGCAGGTGATATTCCAGGGATTCCAGTTGCAGTCTTTCTGCTGCATCAATCAAAACTGCTACAGCCGAAGCATCATCGTTGGCGCCGGGGCTCCCGGCAAAACTGTCGTAGTGAGCAACCAGAAGAATTGACGGTTCAGGAACGTCGTTGATATCCACGATAATGTTGCATCCACTTTGTCCTGAGTAAATATATTCCTGCAATTGGAAATCCCACTTGCGGAGGGCCATTTCTTGCATCAGAATTTCCCTTCGCCTGAGGTCGGTTTGTCCCTCCAATTGCCGGATCAGGTCGAACATTTGCATACGCTTTCATCGTATCATGCCAAGAATAGGAGTTCGGTGGCGGTTCATATTATGATACCTGTATGACAGATGATCATTCGCTCGCTATGTTTGTGGATTTCGAGAATCTTGCGATTGGATTGCGCGATCGCCCACGCGTTCGCTTTCAAATCGATCTTGTTTTAAAGCGACTTGTGGAAAAGGGAAAAGTAATCGTCAAAAAAGCTTATGCAGATTGGTACAGCTACGATGCTTACAAAAAGGATTTGCATGAAGCAGGGATTGAATTAATTGAAATTCCAAAACGTGGTCATGCCGGCAAAAATTCGGCAGACATACGTCTGTGTGTTGATGCAATGGATCTCTGTTATTCCAAGCATCACATCGATACATTCGTGATTCTCTCGGGTGATAGCGATTTCTCTCCGCTTGTATCGAAGCTCAAGGAAAATGGCAAGCACGTCATTGGTCTCGCCATGAAGGACGCAACTTCCGATCTGCTCGTGGCCAATTGCGATGAGTTTATTTATTACGAAGACCTGGAGCGGCCGATAGGTCAAATTCCTGCGATACGAAAGGATTTGCCCAAGAAAAAGAAACAGGCCTTTCAGCTTCTGGTAGAAGCAATCGATGGTTTGGTACGTGAAAACAAGGAAGTCCTTCATTCATCGATGATTAAAGATTCCATCAAACGAAAACTTCCTTCTTTCAATGAGTCCTATCACGGCTATCGTAGTTTTACCGATCTCCTGGAGGACGCCGAAAAAAATGGCGTGATCCAGCTTAAAACCGACCCTCGCTCCGGAACTTATGTGGTGATTGGATTCGGAAAACAAGAATGATCACACCCCGCGCCAATAGCCCCCTGGAGTGTCACAATTATGCAACACTCTAGTTAGCGTCGAGAATTAGGCGGTTTTTCTTATTCCATTCGCTGTTTATCTCGTCTTTCTGTATCGTGAATGTTACACCCTTCCCCGGTTCAGCGTCACAATCTTCGGACTTCCGAGCTGGCATGGAGCTTGCTCAAGGGTAGATCGCTGGGTTCGGATTATGGAGTAATAACGAAATAATCTGCCTCCGAAGCGTGGCAAATTCCAGGAGGTTGCCGAAGATATCATGGACTTTCCTTGGAGAGGGGACTATAGAAACTTGGCGGCCTCCTGGCTTTTTGTAAAGTAGCCGGGACTGTTTTCATTTGGCTCGGTGGAGATGGATTAGAAGAAGTTTTGAGGTTAAGGGAAGGTATAAGAAACTTTGCCCTTTTTGATTGCCGGTCTTCTTCCCCTGGAAGGCTGGCATTGTAAGTCGTTACCTTTCACAAATCGCTACAGGTGGGGACGCACTCCCCCGCGTCCCTGCCACCTCCTCCTTCTGGCGGCAGCCCGGTCCCATTAACGTCACCAAATTTGAGTGTTACGTTTTTGTGACAACCCCCCATCGAATGTCATATTTGAAATACTGACGAGAACGAGGATGCGGGGGAAGCATTTCGGTTGATCTGTCACACAAATCGAACAGTCCCAGGCCATGTCTCGACGAGCTCCCATGTAGCTGTGATGGTACAGATCCTGCTTAAGCAAAGGCTGGTCGCTTCATGGGAAGGTTGAAAAACGAGCGAATTCCCCTATTCGTAAGTTAGGCGTGGCTTTGCCTCCTGAAGAAAAAGCGCCTAGAAAACCTTCCACTCTCGCTTATTGCCAGGGGCGCATCCCCCAGCGCCCCGCTTTCTCTTTTTCCCCAAAGTGCCTTCTTTGAGCCGCTTCGCGTTTCCCCCTATTCTGGATTTGCCAGCGGCAATTGTGGTCTCGGAATCCTATCAGTTCGTTCAAGCAACTTATTGATGCGATAAATGAGAAATTCAGGAATTGCATCTTTGCTGATAAATCCATTGGCGCCCAGATCATGCAAAATCTGTGATTCCGCCTGATTGTATGCAGCGCTTGTCACGAGCACCGGTATGTGCTTGTAATTTTTGTAGTGATGACTCGTTTTCAGCGCCCTTAATACTTCGAAACCGCTCATTTTTGGCATCAGGAGATCCAACACAATGGCATCCGGATGTTCTTCGGCAATCTTCTTAAGCCCCTCTGCTCCATCTTGTGCGATGACTACTTCGAAACCAGCTTTGGATAGAAGATCTTGTATGATTCGCAGGAAGGGCAGAGCATCATCCACCACTAAGATTCTTGTTGCATGAGAAATTCGCGGGCGCGTGGTGGATGAAGAAGTTTGGATTTCGTCGGTCAGATCCAGCCGCACAATCTGTTCGCAACTCAAACAAAGATAGCGAATAATTTTTTCTTTGATCTCCGGAGTGGTCATCCGGATCCGGGAACCGCAGCTAGGGCACTTTAGTAGCATGCCAACCCAGCTCTATATCAAGAAACGTACCATGCGCCTGCCGGTTGCTTCTGGCGACGATAAATCGGGATTTGATTGCTTCTATCGATCTATATCTTCGATTCAGAATGCGTCAAAACACCACATATTGAGAAATTGCTTGTCACGCCAAAGTCATATGTGTCTCATTGATGTGACGAGTAGTTGGAGTCCATGGTTTTTTTCGACGGAGTCCAGGGCGTTGCGAAGAGGCATCTTTTTTCGTAGCACTGAAGCAACCGCAGTTCCGGGACATTTTTTGCAAACGCAAAGGCAGGTCTGTCTTTTCGGACAAATACGAATTGAAACCTGGCAGATCTCAACAATTTCAAAAACGCGGTGAATTGATTGTTTTGGTTTTCCTGACCAACCGGTTCTTCAAAGCCTGTGAAGGTCAAGAGATTTATTTTTTCTGTAAGATATCCTGGCGTTAAAGAAAAATGACCGGAATAAACTCGAATTCCCGATAAAACCGGCAGCAATATGCCGGCCTGATTGTCACAAAGCACCGGTGGTCTTTCCTCAACAGATAAGGACCGCATGAGCGTACTCGCCTGGTCAAGCTCCGAATCATACAGGATCGGTACGTAGGAGAATAACAAAACAAGAAGACTATTGAGGAAAAACAATGGAATGATCAAACCAGACAAAACCCAATAAACCTTGCGAGCCGATTTTGATCCGATTTCGCGAATCTTCTGTTGAACCGAATAGCAACCCAGACCTGCCAGAATGCAAATGAACAAATGACCGCCATTCGATACTTTAGTTTCTTTTACATTCAACACAATCAGCAGCAAAATCAAAAGAACAGGTACGGTACCGAGCCACCTTATTTTTTCGAATTCGGGTTTCCGAAAAGAGATCCAGACTCCCATCAAGGCAGCGGGTAAAGTTAAGCCGTAGCCGAGTAGCCAGAACGAACGTCTGGCTCTTAATGAAGCAGACATCTCCGCCGCTTCCTTCCATACAGGTTGTTGTGACAGCCACCAATAGTAATAAATTGCAGGCAGCGTGATGGCTACAAGAATAACAAAGAGCCAGAGACGCGAACTCTCGATAGTTGGTTTATGAAATAGAAAATATCCCACACAATATGCGCCGTACGCAGCGAGGAGCATTGGGCTCTCATAGGGATGAGTGAAATTCAGAATGAAGACGCATGTCGCGAACAGAAAGAGTGGAGTAAATCTTTTCTTGCGGGGCAAACTGCGTTTATCGTAGATTGCGATCAGAAGAATCACAATGGCGAGGATGCCAAAAGACGCGCTATGGTAGGGGTAAGCGTAAAAAGACGAGAACAGAATCGCATCCTGATATCTTAGATCCGCGCCAGGTGGAGTATTTACGCCTACGAGCCGGCCAAGCAAAAAAAGCGTGCCTGAGATGCCGGACGAAAATGCTGCCAGGACGCAACTCCATTTTGCTGCCCCTTCGGGCATCCCCAGATGTTTTGCTATGTAGAAAACTGCAATCACGACAATTGCGCTTCCCGCAATTCCGGACAAAATCAGCATCGTCAGTGAAGAAATGTCCAGTGCTCTGGCCAGCGTTCCAAGCGCCAAAAACAAGAAATTAAAATAGACCTCCGGGTGCGGTTCAATCGTGTACAGATCAGAAAAGAAGAAATAGCCCAGTTTTGCCTGCGTGATCCAGGCTGCATAGCTGTAATTATCGGCGGGGTTAAAGAGAATTCCGGAAATAGTAAGCCGGTCTTGCGTTGGACCGGTAGGTCCGATTCCGGCTCCAATAATATACCGGTATCCAACCAGTAATATTGTTGAAGTTACTGCAATCATAACGGGAAAGAAATGTTGCTGAAGATTAATGCTCTTCATCTTGTTTCGGATGTAAAACAAAACCGCGTCAACAACCAGGATAAAAACTGCCAGATTGATCAAGCGAGTGGTGTAATCCAATTGAAGTGAGAGGGAAAACGTTTCTGCCAGGAAAGGAACTGAATAGGAAAGTAACAACAAAGTGCCGGCTAATATCAAGAAGATGGAAGGGATCAACAAACGATGCTCCGGGCCGGCCGGACTAGAGTTCTTCACTCGG
>JBKKAT010000093.1:0-2571 GCA_046714535.1 Acidobacteriota bacterium
AATTCATCGCGCCATTGGAAGTTGTCGATTACACAGCAGAGGTAGCGGGGACATACGGTTCTATCCGTTCTTTTTTGAAAAAGAAAGGAAGACTGATCGGCCCGCTCGATTTATTGATCGCGGCTCATGCACTTCGATTGCAGTCCACGCTTGTTACAAACAATGTTCGCGAGTTTGCGCGGATTCCGGGACTTCGGATAGAAAACTGGACCCAATAACGCAGGCCGTTTGAATCCGTAATCAAATCATGCAAGACCGAAACGATCCGACAAAACGCAGAACAGCGAAAGACCCTATAGATGCCGAAAGCCCACTGCGCCGTTTTGAGCAAAGCATGATCATGGATTATGAGAAATGGCATGATGGGATCGGTTATGATCTGAATGCATTACGCGAAGCTTCCCCTTCCGAGCGCGAGACGATCGAGAAAATACTGATGCGCGCGGCCCAAAGGATTGGCGTGATATTGAAGCACTCGCCATTCTGAACACTGAAGAAGCCCGAAAAATCCTGAAGACGGCAATCCACAGTAACCATGCAGAAATTCGTGCTGCTGTGCTACGGCATGCACCCGACCTCATCTCGGTATCCGAGAAGACCACTTCACTCGCAAAAGCTTTGGAAACGGCGGAGTTCTACGGCGGTCTATCGCAGTCTCTGGATGAAGTGGCAGGTTTCACCCTCCTGAAGTTGTTGACGCATTATTCCGCGGAGCATTGCACAGGAACGGTGATGTTGCAGTCCATTTCGCAGCCATGCTTGCTTTCATTCATGGCAAAGCCGGCGAACCGTTTGATTGGGAGCAGCGTCCGTTTTTCCTCCGCTTCAATACGGACGACAGAACGGAACGGGAAACTGTATTCCGGGAACTCTGCGCAATGATCCAAACAGATAGCAAACAATACTTAGAATGATGGATGGCGTGGGGCTTCCTGCTGGACCCAAAAACAACCAATTCTCGTTTTCGGTCAGCAGCATCCTGGCATCAGCGGTCCCGCGGAATTCCGGCCATCCAGTTGAGAACCACGGTTACGCTGGAGAAATACTGGCTGTCGGGTGGAGTGGATAGCACGAAGCGCTCGCCATCGCGGGAAACGTCAAAGAGGGTATCGTCCGCCAGAGTTGGAGGAGCTGTTTCGAAAAGGATTGTGGGTGTGCCGGATTCAAATTCCGGTTCCAGTGTGATCTCTGCAGCCATAATTTTCCGTCCATTGCGGTAAAAGATTTCCTTACCGTCGCCGCGCCATACCGGGTGCTTCCCACCTGCATTGGAAATCTGCCACTTACCTGCATCGGCGGCCGGAAATGGTCTCACGTAGACTTCCTCTTTTCCCGATTCTAAGGACTCGTACGCTACCCATTTTCCATCCGGGGAAAATCGTGAGGTGTACTCTTGATATGGTGTGGCAACAAACGGGAAAGGTTTGCCTTCACCAATCAATGGAAGCACCCAAACGTCTACGTGTGTTTGGCGGTTATCCAGCGAGAATAATTGATACTTTCCATCACCGGATACGTCGTGGGTAAACTTTCTCATTCCTGACTCGAAAAGAGTTTTTTCCGCGGTTGTGCCGCTGACCGGTTTCTCGAAAAGATTGCGTACGCCGTACAAGATTTTCTTTCCATCGGGCGTCCATACTGCGGGACCGTACAGTTGTGGTTTGAACGTGAATCGGCTCATGTTTCCTTTCAACAAATCCAGCAACCAGATGTCGCCCAGTTCTATGTGCGACGAATGCCTTACAACGGAGAGTTTCTTGCCGTCAGGAGAAAAACGGGGATAACTGTAGTATCCCGATTCTCCGACTTCGGCTACCTGCCTGCCCGACCGATCTACGATAACAAGCCTTGCAGGTGGAACGGTATCTGCCTGGTAAGCAAGAATTCCCCCTGAAGATACGGTAAAGGCCGCGAAGACCCGCGCCTGGTTTTGTACCACATTCTGATTCGAGAGACTGATGGCGTCTCCTTTCAATTCCAAACGCTCCAAATCCAGTTGCTGGGCGGTCAACCTGCCGTTTTGAACAAAAAGAACAAAGTTCGGAGGCGCGAACAGTGCGTTGGAGGGTTCGCGCACCAGAATCTTTTCTTCTTTCGAATCCAGCGACCCAATTTTGATCGACTGATCGATATACAAATCACTAAACAAGAAATGTTTGTCATCCGGCAAGAATGACGGCCAGCGATAACTGACCCCTTCCTTTGGAGTCAGTGTCACTTGTTCGGCTTTGCCGCCGGTTGCCGTCACACGGAAAAGCGCTCCATACTTATCAGGCGCAAACACGATCAGTCCCTTGCGGCTCCAGGTCCCACCGCGACCTGCCGGAGCATCGCAGAGTATGCGCACGGCCCCGCTGTTGATGTCGATCGTCTTGAGTTTCCCCTCCGCGAAAAATCCGACATTTAGACTATCCGGTGACCAGAATGGATAGGGAAACGTTTCCTCCGTGCCGGGCAGCGGCCGGGAGATTGGATTGTTAAACTGCCGATCCCACAAAAGGAACTTACCGTTTTCATCAGGCGCACCAAAAACAAGGCGTGTTCCATCCGGTGAAGCCGTCATCCCTATGG
>JBKKAT010000094.1:0-3107 GCA_046714535.1 Acidobacteriota bacterium
AGCAGACTCCGTGTGGCACTATTATCAGCTTGGAACCGAATCGAATCCCCATCGGGTGAATATCCAACGACGTGAAATGTGCCGCGAATAACTCTAAATGGCATTACTCAACTCCTCAAATGTTCAATGCTGGAAGATAATTCGTTTTAATCCTCACAGATTAGATGGTGACATTCTACTAATGACCGAGTTCTTTCCTCATCATTTCTGCTGCGCGTAATGCGAGAGCCGCTGTTGTTATTGTTGGATTTGTTGGTGCCCCTGTGACGAAAACACTCGAGTCAACAATATACAGATTTTTGTGCTCAAAGCTACGGCAATTTGGATCGACTACAGATGTGTTTTGACTAGTCCCCATCCGACATGTGCCCATGATATGTGCCGATCCACTATAAAAACCGCTTTTCAAATCACTAAATTCCCACTCTAATTCATCGGCCCCAACAGTTTTGAAAATGTGCTTGATTACTTCTTGCGCATACTCCATTCCTCTAAAGCTGTAATCATTCACATTAAAGCGTATCCTAGGCTTGCGTACTCCGAGTTCATCACTTTCGTCGGCTAGCTCCACCCGATTATTCTTATCAGGCAGCTGTTCAGTCGTATAAGCGATCCTCAACTGGCGCGTTATGATGTCGTATAACTCATCTTTTAACTCTTCCCCGAATAGTTTTCTTTTGAGAAGATCATTTAAGTTATCATATGGATGCTTTCCTCGTCCCCATCCATCGTTTCCGATCGTCATTCGGAAAGCGCACTTCTCGCTTCGATACTTATGATTTCTAAAAGATTCGATACAAGAAGTGGATTGTGGACCGCGAAACGGGAATACACGAAATGGCATCAGTGCCGCACCTTCCCCGCCCAAGTGATCCATGAGATAAGCACCCACTATTCCATTATCTTTCGCAGTCTGTGCAACACCATTAGACATAAGTAGAATCTTGGGCGTTTCAATGGCATGTGCGGCTAACACAACGATCCTACCGGTTACAGACTTTTCTTCTTTATCCCAATTCTTGTACCAGACTTTGCTAATGTTGCCATTTGGGTCGGCTTCCAACCGTGTAACAACTGATTTCTGAAATATCTTTGCTCCAAGCCTTTCCGCGTTATTGAGATGTATTGACCCGTCATACTTGGCTCCGGTCGGACATATCGGAATGCAGTTGTTGTTCCCTTTACAGGATTGGCGGTCGTTATAGCCATCCCTGGAATTCCGAGCTTGGACCAGACCAAAGATTTGTAATTCGACTCCATCAAACATTCTTTGCTTTTCGGGAGCCTTCTTTAGCGCATTAATCAATTGCAGGTCACCGTAACTCTGCGCAATCTTCTCCATAGGAAATTTTTCTGAGCGATGCGCCCCAAACAGACCGTCGTATTCATCATCATCGCCGGCGATGCCCATCTCTTTTTCTGCCTTGACGTACCACGGTTCGAGCTCATCATAATCGATCGGCCAATCGTCCACACCGGGATGCTCTTGGGAGAGCTTAGGAAAGTGACTTTTAAGCTTAAAGTCGGTCGGTAAAAATCGCGGGGCATTGCCGCGCCAAGCCCATGTCGACCCGCCCATTACACGAACATACTGACTTTTGAACGGTTTCGGGCCTTGCTGATCATAATACTTGTTTGGACCAAACGGAGCCGCGGGGTCGCTGTTCAGTTTCAAATCGCTCCCATCGGCACTGTGAGCGAATTTGTTGGCTTCGTCTGTGCGGAAGGGGCGTGTAGCCAATCGGTCTTTTTGAGTCAGCTCGCTAAAGATTTTGACATATTCCGATCTGCTCTTAAATTTTTCTCCCGCATCAAGTAACAAAACGCTGCATCCGGCTTCAGCCAGTTTACAAGCGACTAACGCACCCGAAACGCCAGCGCCAACAATCACTGCATCGTAATCATGATTGGTCTTCATCTGACAAGTCCTCCGTTTTCGATCTTAATCTTCGGGCGGCTTTTGCCAGCCACCGTACTTAAGTGAAGAGTTTGTTGGCGCATGTGCCTTAACCACTTTCCAAAGCAGTCCGTTGTAAAATTCGTCTTGGCTCCCAGCATGCGGCTGTCCGTCTTTATCCACAAATTCAGAGGTATACCAAATGCGAATAACCTCTACTGCAAGTCCCTGTAGATCCTTATTATCAATTATCCTTCGCTTCACTTCGAAAAGGATATATGGGTTGTCAGCAATCTCTGAAAAAGCTGTCAATAAATTCTGGATTGGAATTGGATATTGATCTTTTAGGCGTTGTAAATAAGATCTGGCCAACTTTTCATCCAACTCTTCTTCGGCTATAAGAATTTTTGAGAGGGCAATGAAAACTTCGAGTTCCGTCATTTTATTTCTACCTCCTTTCTTGTTTTCCGTGCCGCACTATGCAACAAAAAACAAAGCACCTGGCAAGATTGCCAGTAGATCATTTTTTCATTAATGAACTGAACGATGCCTCATTGAACACCGCGTCTGTGGCTTCAAGCTTCGAAAGAGATATCTTTAACGCGATCTTCATTCAAGCAACTCCCTTGCAAATCCAAGCCGCGGAAAGGATCAATCGCACTTCCAGAAGCGCTATTTCTCTTCCTTTGTCCTTCGGGCCTGCTTTGCCGTGTTACGCTGGTCGAAGCCTTTTCGCACGTTGCCAGCGGGCGTTGTTTTCGCAAACTAGCTGAACTATTTGTACACCTTCCATCTGCACTGCAAATTCCTCTAATAGTTAGCGCGTTCAAAACATCTTATAAACTGTCTGTAGTCTCTTGAATTATGAGCTACTTTATCCCAGCCGCCATCCGGAAAGCCTCAGCCGGGGGCGAAAAAGCGAGACTTTTTGCTAATTCGCTTGCAGGAGCGGATGTTGCAGCATTTGACCCAGCGGCTCTTAGTAATTTCTTATCCACTTCGTTGGTTAACCAACGAGATCCCGCTATTCCAACAAGGATGGCGCCAACGAATGAGGACAGTGTTAGCCCCATAGGTATGGAGGCTGCAGAAGGAGGTGGTCCGCCACCAACTAGATATTGTGCAGCGAAAGGACCATACAGGCCCCAAGAAATAGACGCTCCAACGCCGCCTATAAAGAGATTCGCCAAAAACCCCGGACGAATAATGG
>JBKKAT010000095.1:0-5651 GCA_046714535.1 Acidobacteriota bacterium
GACAGAAGGATTTCATGCCGGATCCGGAATTGGTCCCTATGAAGATCAGGACTCTTCGTTCTTCCCGTTTGATAATTCCGTTTACGGTCAGGATCCCAATGACTACATCAATGCGGATGGATTGTTAAATGGTGACCGCACGTACATTTTCAAGCTTCAAGGAAGCTATATGCTGCCATGGGATCTTACTTTGAGTGCGAATTATTCTGCCCTCACGGGACGGCCCTATGCGCGCCAGGTCACTTTCATATTGGATCAGGGCATTCGCACGGTGTTCGCGGAAGAACGGGATGGTTCACGCAGGACGGATGCCGTCAATCTGCTTGATTTGCGGATCGAGAAGGATTTCATCCTTTCAGGATCCTTCGGCTTCTCAGTCTCTGCAGATATTTTTAATGTCTTCAACAGTGACACCTTTTTGGATGTTGCTACGACTCTTTCCGGACCCGGCACTGAAGGATCCTTTGGCGTTGGCTCCATTTTCGTTCCACCGCGCCGTCTTATGGTTGGACTGAAAGTTAAATTCTAATCTTCATCATTGTAGGGCGGGCCTCCCTGCCCGCCGCTGATTCACACGTCGGCATATTGGCGGGCAGAGGGACGCCCGCCCTCCGCAATTTTTGGAATTATGCTTGGTCTTTTGATTCTTGCGGCGGGAGAATCATCTCGCATGCGCTTTCCGAAAGCTCTTCTGAAAATAGGGAGCGAAACATTTGTCGAGAGCATCCTGCGTAAATCGAAGGCCGCAGGAATCACTTCTATCTTTGTGATTACAGGCGCAGATCACGAAAAAATAATTCAGAGTTTGCCACACATCACCTGCATTCAAAATGAGAATTACATGCAGGGACAAATTTCTTCGCTTCAAAAAGGATTGAGCAACCTGCCGGAAAACATAACCAACGTGATGGTCTGGCCGGTCGATCAACCCTTGATCGAACCGGAAACTGTAACAATGCTCACGGAATGCTCAACGCGAGAAAAAAAAGCAATAACAATTCCGGTTTACAAGAAACGAAAAGGGCACCCTGTTATTTACAACAATGATGCAGTGGAAGCCGCGATCCGCCTTCAATCACATCAGACAGGGAAGGATCTGCAATCTTTGTTCGCAATGAGCCTTTGTCTGGTGGAAGTGAACGATCCGGGAGTTGTCATTGATATCGACACGCCCGAAGATTACGCGAAATACGTTAACCCTTGACTTTTAGATCCAGTGATCTTTCCGCGCGTTTAGCATTTTTTACCTGGACCACTTCCGCCAGAATTGAAATGGCAATTTCTGATGGATTTTTTCCGCCGATCGGCAAACCGACGGGGGCGTGAATTCGATCAAAGGATTCAGCAGGTATTCCTTCCTGCTCCAGCTCCCGCGCAAACTGCCGGATCTTGGCCTGGCTGCCAATTAAACCGATGTAGGCCGCTTTTGAATCGGCATATTTATGCACAAGCAATTTGTCCGTTGCATGGCATCGGGTGAGGATGACAATGTACGTTTCTTCATCTACCGGTGGAATTTTCTTCGTGAAAGTTCGATCCGTAAGGAAAACCTGGTTTGCGGAGGGATGCTTCCTCCGGTTTGCGTACTCCTTCCGGTCGTCTATAACGGCCACAGAAAACAATTCCGTTGCCGCGCTCACCCGTGACAACGCCTGACTCACATGACCGCCTCCAAAAATTAGAAGTTGCGGCCGCGGAGAATACTTTTCAAAAAAAACTTTCACCATACCCTGGCAGTACATTCCCAGTTCAGATTTTGTCAGTTTGTAGTCTCTGGTTTGTGGTGAATCGCTGTTCCAGAGTGTCAGACTGTCCTGAATCACTTCGGCTTCAAAAGTGCCTCCTCCGATCGTGAATTCAAACGAGCCATCGGCGTGAACAAGCATTTTTGTTCCGGGTTGCTGGGGACAAGATCCCTTGGTTTCCAGAATGGTGGCAACAACGAAGCGTTTTCGCTGTTCCAGCAACGCCGCAATGCGGCGGTGGATCGACTCCGGGTCGATTTTCATAGAAATGCCGATAGTATCAGCGCATCATTTTTAATCGTGATCGTGACCGGTGTGATCGACATTCTCTTGCGGACGAAATTGCGCGACAATCGTCTCGCGTATTTCTTGAGGTGACATACCTTGCTTTGAGAGTTGATCAGCATGAAGCGCCTCTTTCATACAAATATCGCAGGTTTCAGCGTGTTCGGTCACAAAACAATCATGCAAAGACGTATGTCCCCAACGTTCGCAATAACAGAAGCAGGGGAGTTGCGCGATCAATTTGGGATCGTTCTGCGCAACTACATAGGACGCCTTTGCCGCCGGGCCCACTGTTGACGGATCCTTAACGGGGGGCAAGGTTACATTATCCAGGTTCGCATAAAACGGAGGCATCTTGAAATCAACGGATTTGTTTTCCGTGGAGGCCGCTGGAACTGGCTCCGGCGCAACCCTCGTCACTGGTTTGGGCGCTTCAGGCTGTGGTTGCGGTTTTTCCTTTCCGCCTATCACCGCAAACGTAACGATTGCGATGAGCACAGCGCCAAACCCTATGATTGCTAATGGAGAAATGTTTGAAGACGGTTTCTGTTCTTCTTTTTTCATAAGGAAGGAATTATACGTTTGGTTATGCTATTCGCGCAACTTCCAGGGAACGCGTCCTGTTGATTACATTCCTTGACACACTTGTGTGCCCTATATATAGTTTAGTTAGTTTTAGTTACGGGGTGCTGGAGTTTTATGCATGTAGAGATGAGGATTAAAGGTTTAATGTTAGATCCCATTACGAACATGCCCATCGTCATTCTCTCCGATCTTGATGGTCAAAGAATTCTACCCATTTGGGTTGGCTTTTTCGAGGCAAATGCGATCGCGTTACAGATGGAAAATGTGACGACTCCCAGACCCATGACACACGATCTCTTGAAAAACGTGATCGCCGGCCTGAATGCGAGTGTGAAAAAGATCGTGGTGAATAATCTGTGGGATAACACATTTTATGCTCTGGTTTTCATCGAGACGAATGGAGAAACGGTTGCGATCGATTCGCGTCCGAGTGATGCCATTGCCCTTGCCCTGAGAATGAAGTCTCCCATCTTTGTGGAAGAAGAAGTCATCAATAAAGCAAAAAGCCTTGATGGCACACGAGATCTGGCAGATAGCGAAAGCTTGCAGCGCTGGCTGGAAAATCTCCGGCCTGACGAACTCGGCAAGTACAAAATGTAACCTACCTTCCACAATATTAGCTCTAACCTATTAGTAATAAAACACTATGGACCGCACGCGACCCGGCCAGGGGGAGCGCAGGCATCTTGCCTGCATAGGGACCGCGGACATCTTGTCCGCTTTTTCATTTACACTTCCTTTGCGTTAAGATGAATGTATGATTCTTGTTATTGCTAATCAGAAAGGCGGGGTCGGTAAGACGACAACGGCCATTAATCTTGCGGCAGCCCTCGCCAAAAAGAAGCACAAGACCCTTCTTCTGGATCTGGATCCGCAATCGAACAGCACTCTTTCCTTTCTCAATGCGGATCAGATTGAAAAATCTGTATACGACGCCATGGTGGATGGACTCGGCAATTTGACCGAGATCATTCGTCCGACTCCCGTTCCGAATCTTTATCTTGCGCCCGCACGAATCTCTCTGGCGAAACTCGAAAGCAAGCTCATGGGAGAAATCGATGCTCATTTCCGTCTGAAAGATAAGATGGCTCCCCTGATATCGGAATATCCTTACATCGTGATCGATACTCCGCCCACTCTGGGACTGATCACGGTGAGCGCGCTGGTCGCTGCAACGCATGTTCTGGTTCCGATCCAATCGTCTTATTTTGCATTGGAGGGGACCGATGATTTATTGGAAACCATTCAAAAAGTGAAGGCCCGCGCAAACCCCGCGTTACAACTGCTGGGAATTCTGGTCACTCTGCACGATCGGAGGACCACTCTAGGACACGACATCGTACAGCAGATTGAACGTACATTTGGAGAGAAAGTTTTTCGCACCATGATTACCAGGAGCGTGCGGCTGGAGGAAAGTCCTGCTTATCGTGAAAGCATCTTCACGTATGCTCCGAAGTCTTCCGGTGCCGTTGAATATGAAGAGTTAAGCAGGGAGGTTCTAAATCGTGAAACGAGGACTGCCTGAATCAATTCGAATGAAGCATGATTTGCATTATGTGGATGAGTTGCTGGAAGAAAAGTCAGGAGTTGTTGGACGCTTTATACCGATAGAACTCATTCGGCCCAATCCGGATCAACCGCGACGCGAGTTTGATGATCTCTCTGAACTGGTTGCATCGATCCGTGAAAAAGGAGTGTTGGAACCGCTGATTGTACGGCGTTTTGAAGATGGTTATCAAATCGTAGCAGGGGAGAGAAGATGGCGCGCGTCCAAAGAAGCAGGTCTTTCTGTGATTCCGTGCATTGAAAAAAATGTGGATGATCGCGAGATGTTGGAAATCGCATTGATTGAAAATTTGCAACGGAAAGATCTAACGCCGTTTGAAGAAGCAGATGGCTTGCAAGCACTCGCAGAAAAATTTCAATACACTCACGCGCAAATCGCGCAGGTGATCGGGAAGTCGCGCACATCTGTTACCGAAACTCTTGCGTTGAATCAAATCCCGCAAGAAGTGCGCGATGTATGTCGGCAGGCCGACATTTCAAGTAAATCACTGCTACTCCAAATCGTGCGCCAACCCAATGTGGAAGAAATGAAGAACCTGGCAATGCGAATCGGCCAGGAAAATCTTTCACGCAATGATGTTCGAAAAGAAAAACAACTCACCTCAAGCAAAAAGGCAGAACCCTTTCTGTACAAGTTCAAGGGAAATAATTTCAAATTGATGATCCGCTTTAATAAATCGAAAGCATCACATGATGAAATCATTCATGCACTGGAAACTACTTTAGAAAAATTAAAGTAGAAAATAACGATAAACTAATTCATTAGATGTTGGCCGGCCGACAAAAAATATTGCAAATTGCATATAAAATATTGCAAAAAAAATTACTTTTGCACTACTCTTCTTTTTTGCAATTTGCAATTGTGTTCAACAATGAATCTTTTAGTGCTTAGCGATCTTCATCTTGCTCCTTCCACACAAGAGCGCAATGAGCTGTTCTTACAATTTCTGGAAACCGCGCAGAAGAATCGAGATCAGGTTTTGATTGTGGGAGACCTTTTCGATTTATGGCTTGGGTGGAATGATTTAACAATGGAGTTTCAAAGGCCTATACTCCGGCGAATGAAGGAACTGTTTTCTGCCGGATTGGAAATGGATTACGTAGAAGGAAACAGAGATTTTGGAATCTCGCGGCTCGAAGGGATTCTTTTTCGCCGGGTGGCCCCGGATTTCCTGCAAAGAGAATGGGCAGGGAAACGAATTCATGCCGAGCATGGAGATTTGATCAACGAATCGGATCGTCCCTACCGGCTCTGGCGCCGAATCAGCAAAAACCGACTTGCGTATTTCTTGTTAGCGCATTTTCCCGCATTTCTCACTTTACGAATCGCACTGAGATTGGAGCGGGGGATGAGGAAAACAAATCAGAAGCACAAAATGTATTATCCGGACCAAAGCGCGGAAAAATTTTCCACTGATCTTCTTGAATCGGGTGTGGATCTAATTGTGGTTGGACACTTTCACACGGAAA
>JBKKAT010000096.1:0-3562 GCA_046714535.1 Acidobacteriota bacterium
GTTCACAGCGAGATCGACAAAATTTACATCGAACCAGATGGATGCGATGGAAGTTCGCAGCGTGGCCCACGCGCTTCCATTCACGATGCCGTCAATCACCTTTAAGTCAAACTCGGCAAAAATAACGCACAAGCGTTTGATCGGCTGAATGATGACCCCATTGTAGATTTCATCGACGTAGTACTTTCTGTAAAGCAGATTGTGCAGTCCGGGATAGGAGACCGCCATTTTCTCTGCCAGCTCCGGCCGTCTGAGGTACATGATGGTAGCGAGTCCGATACCAGTCAGCGCAACAACCACCGATACAACCATCAGCACGATTTCGAGAGTGTGGTTGACCGCGGCTCCTTCCGGATGAGGCGATCCGGTCACCGGTTCCAACCAGTGGTAGAAATCCACAGGAACGCTCGGGATGTGCAACACTTTCGGGATTCCCATCAATCCGCCGAAAACAGAAAGAACAGCAAGAATGATCAAAGGAATGGTCATGGATCGCGGCGATTCATGAATGTGTTCCATTGTGTGATGATCCATCCGCGGTTGACCGTAGAATGCCAGATAAAGCAGACGGAACATGTAGAAGGCCGTCATCAAAGCGGCGAGACTTCCGATAATCCAGAAAACAGTATGTCCATGGTCGCTCGACCATGCTTGCCAGAGAATTTCATCCTTGCTGAAGAAGCCGGCCAGCGGAGGAATTCCGGCAATCGCAATAGTGCCAACCAGCATGGTTTTGAAAGTGATCGGGATTCTCTTTCTCAGATCTCCCATTTTCCATAAATCCTGTTCACCGCTCATGGCGTGAATTACGCTTCCGGAACCAAGGAATAAAAGTGCTTTGAAAAATGCATGCGTGGTGAGGTGAAAAATTCCAACTGCATATGCGCCCACGCCCATTGCAAGAAACATGAAACCGAGCTGGCTTACGGTGGAATAGGCAAGGACCCGTTTGATGTCTCTCTGCACCAGACCGATGGATGCCGCAAAAATAGCCGTGACCGCACCGATGGTGGCAACGATCAGGAGCGTGTTAGGGGCCAGGGAAAAGAGAGCATTGCATCGCGCAATCATGTAAACACCGGCTGTCACCATGGTTGCGGCGTGGATGAGAGCGCTTACCGGAGTCGGACCTTCCATCGCATCCGGCAACCATACATATAGAGGGATTTGCGCGGATTTGCCGGTCGCACCCACAAATAATGCGAGCGTAATCAGCATGAGTAGCGAGCTGCCTGGCTGAAACATTTGTGGGGCTGCCGACATCACTTTGGTGAATTCGAGAGTTCCGAAAACCGAGAAAATAGCGAGCACGCCTAAAATGAACCCGAAATCGCCAATCCTGTTTACGAGGAATGCTTTTTTACCTGCGTCAGCAGCCGATTGCCGTTCGTAATAGAATCCAATCAATAAATACGAACAGAGTCCTACTCCTTCCCATCCCACAAACAGCGTGAGGAAAGAATTTCCCAGAACCAGCAGCAGCATGGCGAACATGAAGAGATTGAGATACGTGAAGAAGCGGTAATAACCATCTTCATGCCACATGTACCCGATCGAATAGATATGGATGAGAAAACCGACGCCTGTGACGATCAGAATCATCACCGCTGAAAGAGGGTCCAGCAAAAATCCGAAGGGGATATTCAATTCCGCTTGTTGGCCTGCATCGGGCCCGAGCGTTTTCTCTGTCGATCCGCCCGGAATCCAGGTGTAAACGGTTTTCTCAAAAACCTTGGGTTCCAGACCTGACAATTCCGCAACACATAAAACAGATAAAAGGAAGGAAAGACCAACCGTTCCGCATGCAATCCAATGGATGAGTTGCTTCGGGAATTTTTTCCCGAAAATTCCATTGATGAAAGCGCCAATTGCCGGTAAGACAGGAATCAACCAGATCCATTCAAGCATAAGTTGTAAGTGTCCAGTGGCTAGTGACTAGTGACCAGCTAAAATACTATAACTGAAATGCCAAAGCAATCAGAAATGATGCATAATCGATTCATGATTTCGGAAGATCTTTCGGCCCGCGTCTCGAAAATCAGATGGTACCATACCATCGATTTACCGGGAGGGGTTTTAACGCCTGGCGCAGACGATACACGGACAAGATTGGCGCAAATGCGGATGCCCGAAAACCTCAGTGGATTGTCCGTATTGGACATTGGCGCATGGGATGGCTTCTTTTCATTTGAAGCAGAGCGGCGGGGAGCAGATCGCGTCCTGGCAACCGATCGTTTTTGCTGGACAGGAGAAGCCTGGGGCACAAAAGAAGGCTTTCTTCTCGCCAGAGATGTGCTTCATTCCAAAGTGGAGGATTTTGAGATTGATGTTATGGATTTATCTCCGGAAAAAGTCGGGACATTTGATCTCGTTCTCTTTCTGGGTGTTTTGTACCACATGCGGCATCCATTGCTTGCGCTCGAAAAAGTGTTTAGTGTCACAAAAAATCAACTCATCCTGGATACGGAAATAGATTTGATTGGTCACTCCTCTCCGGCAATGGCTTTTTATCCGGACAGAGAATTGAACAACGATGCAACCAACTGGTGGGGCCCCAATCCAGCAGCGGTGATTGCGGCGTTGAAAGTTGTCGGATTTCGCGAAGTTCGGATCGTTCATCCTCCCCACTTATGGCTGCGTCACTCGTTACCATGGCGAATCCTGAGGGCGTTGAAGCTGAAGATTCGGCGAAATGATCCTTTCTGGAAGACGATCGCAAGAGGCCGAATGGTATTTCACGCCTTCCGCTAACCATCAAGGAGTGATTATTTCTTGAATAAATAAATATCCTGGGACGGATTCCCCTTTGCTCCGTGTGGAATAAAATCAACAAGTTCATAACCCGAGCTGAACTTTCCGGGAATGTACTCCTTGGGATGGAACGCTCCTACCCAGTTCGATCCGACCGGGCCATCATGTTTCACAACGAGTTTTCCTTCGAGAAAGCTTTTCCTTTCTGGTTCTGTTAACTGAAAAAGAAAATATTCCCCGTGCGTCGTGATCATTAAGGAACCTCCTGGCCGTAACACTCTTCGAAGCTCGCTCATCCAGGCATGCTGAAGTTCCTCGCTGAAATGCGTGAACACGGAAGCAGCATAAATAAAATCAAAACTGGACTCATCGAAGAGGAGAGGAGGCTCAAGGGAATTATTCTCGAATTTCCCAAAAAGCAAATTCTTTCTGCACCAATCGACTAGTTTCTCATTATAATCAATCCCGGCAATTTCATTCGTTTGAAAATCTTGCATCCAGCGCGTGACTCTTCCGCAACCGCAACCGAAATCTAATACTGATCGAAAGCTTTCCGGTGTCAGTCGATGTTTCGCAAGCGTCTCGCGAATACTTTCGGCTGCTAGCCGGCCTGTCTCGAAAAACAGATGGATGTCCGGTACACCGATGACAAGCACGATCAAAGGTAAGGGAGGTATGGGCAAACCGTCCGGTGCTCCCCGAACAAGGTAGGGGACATTCTTTTTTAGAAATTTCGTGGAACGAAGATAGTCACGAACGTGAATGGCTGCGCGCAAAAAGCCGAAGTTATCTAAGGTTTCTCTAAAGGCTC
>JBKKAT010000097.1:0-15147 GCA_046714535.1 Acidobacteriota bacterium
AGTTGGGACTTTGCGGGTTGCGTCCTGCGAGTAGATGAGTTGTCCGATCAGGAAAAGCAACGGCGATGCAAGAAGGAACCAGAAGGCCAGTTGCCGGTCCCGGTGCGGATCGATCGAATTGAATAAACCATCCTGGAAGATGGCAACCAGCTCCTTTCTTCCAAAGACCACGCCAAACAAAAAATGAATCACCGCCACAGCCATGAACCCGATCCCGGCAGCCTTAGTTCTCATATTTCTGATAATACAGAAATAACTGAAATAAAGCAAGAAGGGTAATCGCCGCCGAAATTGTTTTTTCGGTACAATAGGACTAGGGTGGGGTAAAAAATGCCATTTTCAAAATTTCTCTGTACTGTCCTTTTTCTTCTAACCGTTACAATTCTGGAATCTGCCGACACAAGACCTGAGCTTGTTTTGCAAGCCGGGCACACCGGATCCATTTTGACTCTTGCCATCAGTCCGGATGGTCGTTTTCTAGTCTCCGGTGGACAGGATTCCACCGTAAAAATATGGGACCTGAGAACCGGAAATATTCTTCGCACTTTATACGGACATAACGCGAAAATAACCAGTGTTGCGATCAGTCCGGATAGCAGGTTCATTGCCTCCGCTGCAGACGATGGAACCGCGAGGTTGTGGGATGTTTATGGCGGTCATGGCATGCGTGATTTGTCGGGCCACGCGAATTTGATCGGCTCCGTTGCTTTTGCCTCGGGTGGAAGCCAGGTTCTCACTGCGAGCACCGATGTCATCAAGATCTGGGAAACATCAACCGGAAAAGAACTTCGTTCGATCCGGATTCCTGAAAAAGATCAGTCGGGCCGCTGCACCTTGAGTACGGATGGCAAAATTTATACGATCGGTGGCGCTGTTCAAACGCCTAAGACAGGATATCTGTCAGCTTTTACAGGTGGCGGTGATATATATCGTCCGCTGAAAATCGTTGAAATAGCCAGCGGCCGCGAACTGATGAGCCTCAAAACAAATGTTCAAACGCCCTTTGCAACATACGTGCTCAGTCCGGATAGTCGATTTCTTGCCATGCGCGGAAGTCAATTCAAAAAAGACAAAAATGAAGAATTCATTCGAGTTTATGATGTGTCTTCCGGTAAAGAAATCGCGACACTCGTGATTCCCGGAAACGGAACCTCGCATGCAGTCGGAGCCCTCGCTTTCAGCGCGGGCGGGAAGTGGTTGGCTGCTGAGGGTGAATTGGGAGCCGGAACTACTTTATCACCTTCCGTTGTTCTGTTTGATGTTTCCTCAAAAAAACAGGTGCGTCAGCTCAGTTCGCCTGGGATTTTTACTCCTGCAGTAAATCTCGAAGTTATGCGTTCGGTGGTAAATCCTTTCGCCTTCAGTTCTGATGCAAAGATTCTTGCTTTCGGAGGGTCCAACAGCATACAGCTTTGGGATGCAGAGACCGGTAATCCACTTCGCTCTTTGCGAACTCATATGAAGGCCGGTATGACGCCGAATTCTGCGATCGATCAGGAAATGGTGAAGGCAATGGAAGATTCAGGAATGACCGAGGAAACTGCGTCGCTTATGTCCGGAGATGCCGGCGGAATGATGGAGATGCTCAGCGATCCGGAGAGTCCGTTATCCGGAATCATGGGAACTGCGAACAAATTAGCTGGCATTCAAGGACTGGAATTGCCAACACGACCTTTTTCCGAAAAACGGATTCAATTCAGCCCGGACGGAAGATGGCTGCTTTCCGAAAACATGATGGGAGTTAGAATCTGGGACATTGCCGCAGGAAGTTTTCAGCAACAAAGAATGGCGGTCAAAATTCCTATTGCGTTCAGTCCGGACGGAAAACTTTTTGCCTCCATGACACTTGATCCTAAGGATGCCAAGGCAATGACCAGCATAAAAGACATGACGCAGTATCTCGTTATCCGTGATCTGGATACGGGCACGATTCAGAGCAAGTCCTCTTTTACTGGGTCCATGCCGCAAGAGGTGACATTTGGCCCCGATGGTTCCTGGATAGCGATCAAGATCAAAAATGAAATAAGGATGATGGATGTAAAAACGGGGAAAATCCTGCGCACTTTTACGGTTGGCGATAGCGCGGCGATTGAGGCAAGTCTATTTGATACCTCCGGCCGGTATTTTGCGGCGGGGGGCCGCGCAGCTTCTGCAACACCTTCCACTTTTGCTTTCCCTGGAGTCATGCCGGGAATCCAGATGCCCAGCGGAAAAATGGATAAGAAACAAATGAAAGAGTTGCAGAAGCAAATGGAAAAAATGCAAAAAGATATGATGAAGAGTCTGAGTGGAGAACCTTCTGCGGCAGAAGATTCGCCTTATGAGATCAAGATTTACGACCTCCAAAGCGGAAAACCCATACAAACAATCGGAATGGAAAAACGTGTCGCCCCTCAAGGGGAAATCCACGTCGAAGGTTTTGGCGATTATGAAAGCCACAGAATGATTTTCAGCAAAGATGGAATTCTGATGGCAGTAGAAGACACAGAACAAATGTTTCCTTCTGTGAAAATTTTCGAAACGGCAACGGGCCAGCGAATCTCAACCATACGGATCAGCAATAAACCAATCCGGAGAGATTCAAGTGATCCGATGTCGATGCTCTTCACACAAAAGCTTCCGCGTCCTGTTTTCGCATTCAGCCCGGATCATTTCAGGATCGCCATCAGCACACAGGAACCGGGCTACGCTGTGAATTTTTACGAAAGTAAGACAGGAAAATTCTTGCAAACTTTGCCTCACAATAATCGCATTGATGCGATTGCCTTCAGTCAGGATGGCAATTTTCTGATCAGCTTGATTCGGGATGGAAGTCGTTCCATCTGGGATCTGAAGAGCGGGAAATTGCGTGCGACTTTGATGGAATTTCCTGGTTTGCATTACACAACCGAGTGGCTGGTGGCGACACCCGAGGGCCTTTTTGATGGTTCGCCCGGTGCCTGGAATCAGATCCTTTGGCGATTCTCACAAAACACATTCGATCTTGCGCCGGTGGAGACATTCTTTAATGAGTTCTACTATCCGGGATTGCTATCGGATGTTTTTGCTGACAAAGCACCCGCAGCGCCTCGCGACATTTCACGATTAGACAGGCGACAACCTGTGGTCAGCATCCATTCGAATTCGAAAGGCGATTCGCGCGATGCCATTGTTCAGATCGAAGTGAAGGAAGCGGCAGCAGATTCACATAATCCAAAAGGGAGCGGCGCGCGGGATGTTCGATTATTTCGCAACGGATCACTCGTTAAAGTCTGGCGTGGAGATGTTTTGCAGGGAGCTCCAACTAAGGTGTTAGAAGTCACAGTTCCTCTGGTCGCGGGTGACAATCGACTCATCGCGTACGCTTTCAATCATGACAATGTCAAAAGCACCGACGCGTATCTGGCGATCAAAGGCGCCGAAAATCTGAAACGAAAAGGGGTTGCATACATCGTGGCAATCGGTATCAATGAGTATGCAAATCCTGATTTTAATTTGAAGTTCGCCGTTGCGGATGCGCAGGCATTCGGTGAAAATCTGAAACAATCCCAATCAAGCCTTGCAGCGTTTGAAAGAGTGGAAGTGATTTCACTATTCGATCAACAGGCAACCAAAGCGAATATTCTTTCCGCGCTTCAGACTTTTCGCGAGGGAGAACGGCGCGCCGAACCGGAGGATGCTCTGATTGTCTACTACGCGGGGCATGGAACCGCAGAGGGTTCGCACTTTTACATGGTCCCGCATGACCTTGGTTACACCGGATCACGCGATCAAATGAATGAATCGGCCTTTCAAAGTATCATTCAGCAGGCGATCTCCGATGACGAGCTTGAGGAAGTTCTGGAAACCATAGGGGCAGGTCAAACTCTGCTGGTTATTGATGCCTGCAATTCCGGTCAGGCGTTAGAATCGCAGGAAAAGAGGCGGGGTCCCATGAACTCCAAAGGACTTGCACAACTCGCTTATGAAAAAGGAATGTACATCCTGGCTGCTGCGCAAGGCTATCAGGCTGCGCTGGAGGCGGTGAGGCTGGGCCACGGCTATCTTACTTATGCATTGATTGAAGAAGGAATAAAAACATCTTCCGCTGATAATTCTCCTCAGGATGGCCAGATATTCGCGCAAGAATGGCTGAACTATGCGACTCAGCGCGTACCGGAAATGCAGTCGGAAAAGATGCAAGAAGCAAGATTGCTCAAACATGAAATTGCTTTTGTGGACGGCGAAGAAAATGTTCAAAACCTGCGGCTACGCACGGTGCAACAACCGCGGCTGTTCTACCGCCGTGGGATGGAATACGATCCTTTCCTTATTTTAAAAAGCGCTAAGCAATGACGCACGATTCGGAGGAAACATTTCAGTTTTCTGAATCGCCGAAATTTGGCCAGCTGATCAAGAATCGTTACAAGCTGCAACAGGAGCTGGGCAAAGGCGGCATGGGCGTGGTATATCTCGCGCATGATACGCAACTTCACAATCGTCCTGTTGTGATCAAGGTTCTGCGTGATGCGACTGCTGAGGACTGGCTTACAAAAAAGTTCCGTCAGGAAATTGAAGCGCTTGTCCGTATCGAACATCCCGGTGTGGTGGGAATTTTCGATACCGGGGAGATGCCCAATGGCCAGTTATTCGTTGTAATGCAATTTGTGGAAGGTGTTAATCTTCGATCGATTTTGACCCGTCCTGAAAAACTTCTTGATTTCCAGGAAACCGCGCGCATCATCGATCAGGTCGGGCGAGCCTTAACGGCAGCGCATGACAAAGGGGTACTTCACTGCGATTTGAAACCCGAAAACATCATGCTGCAAAGGCTGCAGCCGGGTGAAGAGATTGTGAAGCTCATCGATTTTGGAATTGCCAAACTCCGAGACTCCAAAGTTACTTCGGTGGAGCCAACCAAAATTGCCGGAACGATGGAATACATGGCGCCAGAACAGTTGAATGGCACGCCCACCACCGCAAGTGATGTTTTCTCGATGGGGATCGTCGCTTACGAAATGTTGACAGGAAAAAAGCCCTTTCCTGCGCAGAATCTTTTTCAGTTAGCGGAAATGCACCGCACAGGAGTCAAAGAACTGCCGATGAATCTTCGGCCGGAACTCCCGCAGGCGGCGCAGTCCGTGCTTCTGAAAGCTCTTTCCTTTGATCCGGACCAACGATACAAGCGAGCCCGTGATTTTGGTGAAGATTTGCAAAAGGCCCTGTTGAAGGATCCAGCCTTTGCCGCAACGATGGCTGTAGCAAATACAAAAGATGGCGTGCTTCCCAGGAAAAAAATCTCAAAGATAGGAATTGCAGCAAATCTTTCCCTGCTCGTAATAGCGGCTTTGATTGCGGTCTGGGCATTCCGTTCGTCCGAAAAGCCAGCTTCCGCTCCGGTTTCTGTTCCTGTTGCCGCGCCACTTCCGGAAATCACATTGAACTACCACATGATGATGAAGAAAACGGAAAACGCAGATCCTTTTCGCCTGCCGAAAGAAGTCCTTTTCGAAAAGGATCATCGCGTACAGTTGTTTGTGACGGCTGCGAAATCCGGTTATCTCTATTTAATTAACGAAGGTCCGGGAGGATACATGGTCCTTTTTCCATCGTCATTGAACAATCATGGATCTGCTTATCTGAAACAGAACCAGGAAATCAAGATTCCCGGGGAAAAGTGGTTCATCTTTGATGAAGAGCAAGGGACTGAGAAAATCTGGATGGTATTTTCTCCTGCCGTGATTCCTGAACTCGAGTCTGTGAAAAGCGTTGCCACGCCTGAAAAGTTTGGATCCATCACAGAGCCGGCGATGATTCAAACCGTGAAGACGTTTTTCAAAAATCATCCGGCCGATCAAACAGAATCGAAAAGAGACTTCGAGAAAAATCAAACTTTGTTGAAAGCGAAAGGAAATTTCCTCGTTTACTTATTATTGCTGGAGCATCATTAAATGAAACAAAAGCTTTTATTGCTGATCAGTATTCTTCTTACAATTTCGATTGCCGTAGCGGAGGATGAGCCACGCCGGATTTGGGCCGAGGCGTTCATCAAGAAAGAGAAAGATCCGCCGGCCAAGAAAGTAGAGACTCATGCGGTTCCGAAGAAAAAAACTCCGGCGGCCGCTTCGAAGCCAGTCAAAAAGCCTGAATACAAAATTACAACGCCTGAAGTGGTAACCGATAACGTCGCGCAAGAAACTGTTGTTGGGATTACAATCTGGCGTTTTCGTCCTGCTAAGGAGGAAGAGGTTGGAATTTTGATCGGCAATGAGAGACTTTCTGCGGAACGTGTGGAAGGGAACACCGTACTCTCCCAGGGAGATCGAGTGCGAATCGCAATTGAAGCGGCCCGCGACGGATATCTCTATGTAATCAATCGTGAACAATACAAAGATGGGAGGACAGGAGAACCTTATTTGATCTTTCCTACCGCGCGAATCACCAGCGGAAATAACCGCACCACGCTCGGACGAATGATTGTGATTCCCGCTGAGAATGATAAGCCCCCCTACTTCACACTAACTCCCGGGCGCCCGGACCAGATTGCTGAAATCCTGAGCGTTTTTGTTACAACGGAGCCCTTGAAAGATCTCACAATCGGCGATCAGGCGGCGCAAATTTCAAGCGCGCAAGTTGCCGCATGGGAACAGCAGTGGGGAAAAGCGATTGGTCGTCTGGAACTGGAAGGGGGCGAAGGTTCCACCTTGACCCAGGCTGAACAACAAGCAGGTGAGGGAAGCCGCCTCCTGAAGCACACAGATCCTGCGCCACAATCTCTGTACTACAATCCGGATTTGAAATCGGGCGATCCTGTGTTTGTGAACGTAAATCTTCAATACGATTCGGAGAAGTGATTTCGCGTGGATCCTGCTATCAATTTTCCATTGTTGAAATTATTCGACATTTGAAGTTGAATGGATCTAGTCATAACGGGGGGAGACTATCATCATGCGAGTTTTGGTTACTGGGGGAGCGGGATACATCGGAAGCGTCATCACAGAAGAGTTGTTGCGCGCCGGACAGGAAGTGACGGTTTTCGATAATCTCAGCAAAGGACATAGGAACGCTGTCGCTGATGGCGCGCATTTCGTGCAGGGTGAATTGCTGGAACCGGAAAGCGTGCACAATGCTTTGCAAGACCACAAAATCGAAGCCGTGATTCATATGGCTGCATTCTCCCTGGTGGGAGAGTCGATGCAGAAGCCTCGCGATTATTACCGGAACAATGTTGAAGCGAGCATGGTTTTGTTAAACGCCATGAGCGATTGCGGTGTAAAAAATATCGTTTTTTCTTCGACTGCTGCAGTCTACGGGGAACCTTCCCAACAGCCTATTGAGGAAAACGATCCAACAGATCCCACAAATCCTTACGGGGAAACGAAACTGACTTTTGAAAAGATGCTGCAATGGTACAGTCAAATCCATGGATTGCAGTACACGAGTCTCCGCTATTTTAATGCCGCGGGAGCGACAGAAATGAATGGAGAAGACCATGATCCCGAAACGCATCTCATTCCTGCAATTTTGCAAGTTGCGCAGGGGAAGAAATCGCATGTGGATGTATTTGGAGGTGATTATCCTACACGTGACGGGACCTGCGTTCGGGATTATGTCCATGTTACGGATCTTGCCATAGCTCACATCCTGGCGCTGAATGTCCGGAGTAAAAAAGGCTCGATTTTTAATCTGGGTTGTGGGGGCGATGGTTACAGCATTAAAGAGGTGCTGGAGGCTGCGCGCAAAATCACGGGCCATGAAATTCCATCGCGGGTTACGGATCGGCGACCGGGAGATCCATCAGTCCTGATTGCTTCTTCGGAACGAATTCGAAAGGAGCTGGGATGGAAACCTCAGTTTCAGGATTTGAATGCAATCATTGAATCGGCATGGAAATGGATGATTGCTCATCCGGATGGCTATAATCGTGGATCGTGATCGTAGTCGTAGTCGTAATCATAAAATCTTAATCCTGATCCCGATCGAATCAAGAAACAGGATTCAGCAGAAGGACTACGATTAGGATGGCGATTACGATCAAGATCCTGATCACGATTCGCGATTTAAGGACAAACTGCTAAAATGGCTGCATGCTGGATTACAAATCCGCGGGCGTTGATGCGCACAAAAAAGAAGACAGTTTAGGTCGTGTTCTGGAGTACGTCACCAAAACGTTTTCGTTGAACCTGTGCAAACCCCTTTTGCCGATCGGCTATTTTGCCAACGTAATTGATCTACGGCCTCTCGGATACCCTCTCGGCATTGCCTTTTCCACCGATGGTGTGGGAACCAAATTACTGGTTGCCGAATCGATGAATAAGTACGACACAATCGGCATTGATTGTGTTGCCATGAACGTCAACGACATTTTATGTGTGGGTGCAACCCCCGTGTCGATGGTGGATTACATAGCAGTCAGCGAAGCTAACGCGAACTTGTTAGAGCAAGTCGCGCGTGGATTGTACGCAGGATGCGAAATGGCCGGGGTGAATCTCTCCGGTGGTGAGATCGCTCAGGTTTCAGAATTGCTTGCGGCGCAAAAACCGGGAAAAATCAGTTTTGACATCGTTGGAACAGCGATCGGCACGGTTGATCCGGACAAAATTGTGATCGGCCAGCGATTGATTGAGGGAGATATACTGATTGGCCTCGAAAGCAACGGCCTCCACAGCAATGGCTACACGCTTGCACGAAAGATCTGTTTTGAAGCGAATGGTTTTTCTGTTGATCAATATGTCCATGAGTTTGGAAAAACACTTGGTGAAGAGTTGCTCCGGCCGACTAGAATTTACGTAAAAGAAGTCCTGGAGATGATGAAGCACGTTGAGATAAAAGGACTCTTTCATATCACCGGTGACGGCTTGTTCAATTTGATTCGCACGGGCGCGCCGGTCGGTTACCGCATCGAGCGATTTCCGGATCCGCCTCCCATTTTCCGTTTCTTGCAGGAAACAGGACGCATCTCGGACGAAGAAATGTTTCGCGTATTCAATATGGGTATCGGTTTTGCTATCGTTATTCCCGATGATTCTTCACACTACAACAGGATCAGTGAAATCGCGGGTCGCGCCGGTTACGTGGCCCATCGACTCGGTTATGTAACTGCTGATCCGGCGCGCACCATCACTGTTGAACCATTCGGAATTGTCGGACGTGCGGGTTCCTTTCAGCATCAGTGACGCGATCAAGAATTCTCATCTTCCTCGTTCTTTGCCTGATTTCTGTTTGGATCCTGTACATCGTTTTCAGAAGAAGCAGTAGCCTGGACGATTATGCTGCTGATTTGGAAGACGTAATTCACCGCGACAGTATTGCTGCAAACATGAAAATTTTTGCAACAAAACCGCATCGGGCCGGCACACAGGAGAATCACGCAGTGGGAGACAGGATCCTGAAGGAGTTGCAGTCCGGCGGGGCCATAGTTTCAACGACCGAATACTCCGTTGAGCTTCCACAACCAGGCAACGGCTCTCTCCTCATGACTGCTCCTGTTCAACAGGAGATTCATTATTCGGAAAAGTCCTTTGAGCAAGATTCCTATAGCAGCGTTGCTGAACAAGAAGAGCCGTATTTTGCATACATTCCGGATAGCGATGTCGAAGGAGACCTGATCTTCGCCAATTTCGGGGATAGGGCCGATTATGACTATCTGAAACAGCAGGGGATCTCTGTGGCCGGAAAGATTGCGCTGGTTCGAGCTCAGGGAAGTTGCCGCGGAATGAAGCAGATGATTGCCGAAGAACTGGGGTTAGCGGGACTCTTATTATTTCCGGAACCGAAAGATCACGGTTTTAGAAAACATCCCTATCCGGGTGGGCCCGGTCTTCATCCGCGAGTGGCTCAACGTGGTTCCATGCTCAAATTCTTCTTATACCCGGGAGATCCATTGATGCCGGTGAAAGACGAAAGAGAACAGACACTCCCGACTGTACCGGCGTTGCCGATTACCACTGAAGCGGCGGAGCTTCTCTTTCAAAGTCTGGCAGGAGTCTCGAACTCTGCCTGGAAAGGCTGGATGCCTGCCGCTTACGCAGTAGGTCCCGGACCTGCCCGCGTGCGAATCCAGTATCAAAGCAGTCGCCAGTTGAAAAAGATACGGAACATCTTTGGAACCATAAAAGGTTCTAATACGTTAGAGCCCGCGCTGATGATGAGTTGTCATTATGATGCCTGGATCTACGGCGCCTCTGATCCGAGCTCAGGTACAGCCGCCGTACTGGAGGCGGCGAAGGCGCTCCTGCAACTGCAAAAGAAAGGCTGGAAACCGAAACGGGACATCATTTTTGCTTTTTGGGATGCGGAAGAATACGGGATGATCGGTTCCACCCATTGGGTACTGAATCATTTATCCAAGGCTCGCGGCGGGATTGCTAATCTGATTTTTGTGGATTCAGTTCGCGGACCAATGTTTTCAGCAACTGTTATCCCCGGACTGCGAAGTTTGCTCGATGATGTCTTGAAATATTGTATCGATCCGAATACGGAAAAATCGGTTCTCGAATTTCACACTCAATACGACATGCCTGGTTTTAGCGATGATACGATTCCCTTTTCAAATCTGGCAGGAGTGCCGCTCGCGCAGCTGAATTACGGCATTCACTATCCGATGTACCATTCGGTTTACGACAACCTTTCCTGGATGGAACGTTTCGGCGATCCAGGATACCTTTATGCCGCAAATCTCTCGCGAATCCTGGCCTTGTATGCCATCCGGTTGACCAACGAAGATCGTCTCCCTTTTCGCTTTTCCGAATTTGCTTCACATTATGAGAAGCAATTGTCCCGAATTCGTCTGGAAAATATTCAAGCGGATGAGCGGCTCGCAATCAATCGATTGATAGGAACGGTGAAGGAAGTTGGCTCCCTCGGGACAAAACTGGAGCGTGCTGAATTGCAGAGGATTTCTGCGGAAAACAGAAGAAAAATGAATGCGTTCTTGCTCCAGGCTTTTTTAAGTTTTACCGAACCACCGGGGCAAACTGCAGTTCCTTTCCCTTACCGGAATGTTATCGCAGGCCCTTCCCCTGAGAATGAATGCGCAGGGATTGAACTACCGGGAATTAACCGGGCCATTCGCGATGGCAGTAAAGATCGATTGAAACGCGAAATGGATCGCGTTGAAAGGGCTTTTCTGAAATCGAAAGAGCAGCTTGAGCAAGCAGTTTTGGTCGTCGATTCGAACAACGAACGTTGAGCAATACCGCAGAGACGCTGGAAAGAGAGCTCAAATGTTTTTCTCTGCGCCTTTGCTTCTCCGCTGTGCTGCTGATCATATATAATCAAATTATGAACCTGGCCGGCAAGCGGGTGACCGTAACAGGAGGGGGAGGATTTCTCGGTTCCTTTGTTGTGGACCAGCTTAAAAAAAAGGACTGTGAAAGCATTTTCGTACCTCGCAGCAAGGATTACGATCTGCGCGACGTAAGCTCTATCGTTCGTTTGTTTGATGATGCGAAACCGGATGTTGTGATTCATTTGGCCGCTGTGGTCGGCGGCATTGGCGCGAATCGCGCGCATCCCGGCCGTTTTTTCTACGACAGCGCGATCATGGGAATCCAGGTTATTGAGTATGCCCGTCGTTATCAGGTCGAAAAGATGATTTGCGTGGGAACTGTTTGTTCCTATCCCAAATTCACACCGGTTCCTTTCCAGGAGGAAAACTTATGGGCCGGCTATCCCGAAGAAACCAATGCCCCTTACGGTATGGCAAAAAAAATGCTGTTGGTTCAATTGCAAGCTTACCGTCAAGAATTTGACTTTCCCGGGATTTATCTGATCCCTGTTAATCTTTATGGACCCGGTGACAATTTTGATCTTGAAAGTTCTCATGTGATTCCTGCTTTGATCCGTAAATGCGTGGAAGCGAAAAATCAGTCCTTACCCGGCATTACAGTCTGGGGAACCGGAAGAGCAACACGCGAATTCCTGTACGTGGAAGATGCAGCTCAAGGAATCATCGCCGCTGCAGAGCGTTATTCAAAGCCGGATCCTGTCAACCTGGGTTCAGGCGGAGAAATCAGCATTCGTGAGCTCGTCGACTCGATTAAGGAAGCGGTGGGCTATGAAGGCGCAGTCGAATGGGATGATTCCAAACCGGATGGACAACCACGCCGTTGTTTGGATTCCAGCAAGGCATTTGAAGAATTCGGCTGGCGATCGCAAACATCCTTCCGCGATGGGATCACGAAGACGATCCAGTGGTTTTTGTCGCAGTAGCCATGTTCGTGGTTGCGATGACCTTTTGCAGCTTCCGGATCTCTTCTATGATTTCTTGATTGGTCTGATCCAATTGAATTGCTTTCTGTTGCTGCTCGAGAGCTTCTCCAAAATGTCCAAACTGCCTTAAGACAAACCCGTAAGAATAGTAAGACAGCGCGGACGGCTCTTTTAGCGCGAGTTCCTCAAACAGCTGGAGGATCTGTTTTTCCATATAAACAGGATCGGGGCTCATCGACATCGCTTTTCTGTACAGGTTTGCGGCTTCAGCGTATTTTCCGGCCTCGCTCAAGGCAGCAGCCAGGTAAATAAATCCTTTTCGAAATTCCGGCAGCATCGCCGTTACATAACGAAATTGCTGAACGGCAGCGCCCGGATTCGAAGTCTCCAGATAAGCCTTTCCGAGAAAAAATGCCGCATCGATCTCATCAAAATATCGCAACAACTGCTGTTTGTATTGCTTCTGTTCCGTTAAAGCGGCGAGGTAGGCGAGTGAGGACGGATCACCGGGAGAATTCTGAATTGCCTCCAGCAACGTTGCTATGGCCTGTTGCCGGTGCTTGTTTTTGAGTTCGCATCTTGCCAGATAAAAGCGCAACTCGGAGGATTGATAGTCATCTCTTTTCAAACGGTAACCTTTCTGATGCAGATCCTTCAGAATTCTTGTGGCCTCATTCGTGTTGCCCGCTTCGATCAGCAATACAGCTTTATCCATGAGCAATGCAGAATTCGTTTCGCGTGAAAAGGTAAGCGCTGTTCTTTCGTATCCGTCCTTTCCAAATGGTATATTCGCAGGCCTGCGCGAATCTAAAAACCAGGGAGCCATTGCGAGGGCCATCGATGAATTCTTTGCCGCATCTTTCAGCTTCCCTTGATCGCGTAAACGGTAAGCATCAGTCAGCCGGCTATTGGATTGTCTGATGTTTTCCCACAAATGTTCCTCTTCTCTCATTAAATCGGTGCGCAAAAATAATGGCAGGAAAAGCAAACCGGCGGGAATCAGGAGCCACAGCTTTTTCTTTGCGAATATGAATTCTAGCGTCCCGCAAGCAAAAAAAATGAATAGAAATAGAATGGAAATCCGTTGTCTTGCTGATACGTAGATAGACAGCATAAAAAAGAACTGGCTAAAAAATACTGCATAGAAAATGAGATGTCGCTTCCATTGTGTACTTGAAATGATCAATCCGACCAAGGCGAGCGCGGACACCACCGCAAACGGAGTAACAAAAGGCCAGGTGCGCTTGATTTCCATTTCTGCCGAATATGCGTTTGCGAGATCATGCCATTGAAAGGCGTGAAAAAAATGCAGGATTTTCGTGGTAAGTAGAGAGAGTGTTCGGGAAGGATGATCTATCAGGAACTGGATTGATTTGTTTGTCCAATAGGAATTTACTTCAGGCAACGTAAGATTCCGGCCGGTGATTCGTCTTGCGAAATCACGATAAAGTTGATGGTGATAATCGGGCAGGCGGGCGTATTCATCCGATAGTTGATTTAAAACGGGAGGATAAACCGAGCTCATTCCCCATGAATTGGGGTTATTGCCTTCATAAAGCGCCGTTCCGGGGTTCATGACGAAGGGAGAGAAGTAGCCAACGATCGCTGCGTTACGAATCCATAGACCAACAAGGCAAACGAGTGCAGGAAGGACAAAGAGCAGCGCTTGTTTTCGCCATCTTGTGTCCTTCGAATTCAGTTTGTAGAACAGTGGAATTGCAAGAAGCACCGGCACAAAATTCGGTCTGGTAAGAATGCCCAAACCAAAACAGATTCCGCCCCACAAGGCTGTTCTGGCTGTCTGAAGCGATATGAGGTAAGTTGCCGCAACGGTCAAAAGGAGAACGACCGGTTCCGGTTCGGAAGTGTGCGTGTAAACCAGTAAACTGCGATCCAGAATAAAAGCTGTGATGCCTGCAACAGCAACAGAAGTCCGGAAGTATCGACATAAGATTTGATACAACAGGGCGGATGATGCACCCACACAAAAAATATGAATCCACAGGAGGGTGTTTTGAGATGCCTTGAGCTTGATCAGCAGGACATGGAAATACAAATAGAGGGGACTGAAGTCCAGGATTCTTTCGCCCACCAGCTTGTTCTGAAGGAACAGCTCAGCTGCGTGCCAGTATTTTACAAGACGGAAAGCGGGAATCTGAGAAAGAACAACGGAATGAATCAAAATGCAGGAAATGCCAACAAGAAGAATCTGGCCACGCCGGCTCATACCTGTCAGGAATAGTCACCCATAGCCAACCGGTAACGAATCCGGAGAACGTCCCGCAAGACCTCAAGGTTGTGAATGGCGTGAACCCTGCTGTCCAGTACGTTTCTCCATGTCACTGGAACTTCTGCCACTTTCAACCCATGAGCGCACGCGACTGCAAGCATTTCCATGTCAAATGCAAAACCCGACACCGTAAGTCTGGGTAGAATCGTTCTGAGTGCGTTTGCCCGGTACAGCTTAAATCCGCATTGTGTGTCTGTAAAAGGGAGAAGCAAGAGGCTTTGAACAATTGCATTTCCAATTTTTCCGGTTGCCTCCCGCAACCAGGATTGGCGGACTTCCACATTGGAACCGGGAGCGCCTCTGCTGCCAAACGCGACATCGAACCCATCTTCAATGTATAAAAGCAACTTTTGTACTTCATCGATGGGTGTAGAAAAATCAACGTCGGAAAACAATACAAGATCTCCCGTTGCTGCTTCCAGCCCTGTCCGTACGGCTTTACCTTTACCAAGATTTCGTTCGTGCCGCAGCACTTTGACCTGTGGATTTTGCTTTTGATAGTCGAGGAGGTGCACATACGTTCTATCTGTGCTGCCATCGTCGACGTAGAGAATCTCAGCCTTTTTGAAATTACTTCTAATATATTCGAAGACATGACCTTGAGCGCCCAGACGCTTTTCTTCATTGTAAGCGGGAACCACAAGTGAAAATGAATTTGCGCTGGTGTCCGGGCGATCCATATGCGG
>JBKKAT010000098.1:0-3199 GCA_046714535.1 Acidobacteriota bacterium
AAGGTTTCCAAAGCGGACCGGCGTAGGGATCGGAAAGTACATCCAGAGCCGCTTGATACCTTCGATCGTAGAACTCCACCCAAAACCGTACATAGACGATCGATCTGCTTTTCTTCTGAGGGGTTCTTTTGAGTATCGCACGAGCGCCTTTTGTATCCGCTTTCCAACGAATGTGATTGTCCACACTAAACAGGTAGCCATTCTCCTCGTCCGGGCGTAAGGAAATGCAGAGATCGAAGTACCGCTGGGCCTCTGTATACTTCCGCAACAGGCTGTACGTTGTGCCAATATCACAAGCGGAAAGCGCATCTCGAGGATCCACGGCGAGCAATTTTTGCTGAGCTGCAAGAGCTTCTTCGTATTTACCCCGGCGGCGATAAATGGTACCTGTTCCCGCCAGAATCGCCTTGTTGTTTGGCAGAGTCTTTTGAGCGATTGCCAACTCCTGGAGCGCTCGATCATAATCTCGAAAACCGCGGTAGTAATAATACCCGAGAGCCACATGACCTTCCGCAAGTCCCGGCTGAAGCTCGAATGCCCGGTCCACGGCTGCCTTTGTCTTTGCGAGACGTTCTGCGGTTTTATCGAAAGTCCAATACAGAAAGCCGTGAGCCCTGGAAAGCTCCGCAAAAGCAGAAGCAAAATTCGGATCCAGTTCCACTGCCCTCTCGAACATATCCACCGCAAGCCGGATATTTTCTTCCGCTATCTGGCTTTCTGAATAGTTCAGACCTCGCAGGTAAGCCTCATAGGCCTGCGGATTGACCTTGGGCGCACTTGCCAGTTGAGCTGCTTCTTCAGGGGCAAGTTTGACTTGTATCTCTCTGACAATGGCCGAGGCTACTTCATTTTGTAGACTCAAAATATCCTGGAGGTCCCGCTCATAACTATCAGCCCATAGATGGCGGTCCGTTGCTGCATGAATCAACTGCGCCGTAATCCGCACGCGATTTCCTGCCTGAAGCACTGAACCTTCTACGATCGCTTCCACATTGAGCTCCTTCGCAATTTCAGGAAGTGTTTTGTGCGCATCCTTGTATTCCATAACCGACGTGCGTGAAATCACACGAAGCGACGCGATGCGAGCAAGTTTCGCAATTAATTCTTCTGTCATTCCATCCGCAAAATATTCTTGCTTTGCGTCTCCGGATAGATTCTTCAATGGAAGCACTGCAATCGATTCGATTTTTTGTAACGGCGATTCTCCCGGAGTTTTCCTTCCTACAATGCGCCATGATCCAACCGCAATGGCGATTACAGCGAACACAATCGCAATGATCCAAACTTTGCGAAATGCTACGGGACGAGTGGCCAAAGCTGGTGATGCAACCGAACCGGCGATGTTCAAAGTGTCCTTTAGTGCAAAAGCCAGATCATGCGCTGAATGAAAACGCTGATCCGGATTTTTCTCCAGGCATCGTTCTATAACCCGTTGTACTTCCGGAGGAATATCAATGAGCTGGGGAGGATTATCCCTTAAAATTGCCGCCATGGTTTCCGCTGGACTTTTGCCGGAAAAGGGCCGCTTCCCTGCTACCATTTCGTAAAGAATGGAACCCAGCGAAAAAATATCGCTCCGCGCATCCAGAGGATCGCCTTGCACTTGCTCAGGAGACATATAAGGAACTGTGCCCATCACAGCACCCAACTCAGTCACTTGCGATTTGGTTGGGGCTTCGGTTATTTCCTCCTGCGATACAATCGGAGTCCAGCGCGCTAATCCGAAATCAAGAATCTTGATCCTGCCATCTTTCATAAGGAAAATGTTTTCCGGTTTCAGATCGCGATGAACCACTCCCTTTGTGTGAGCCGCAACTAGCCCCTCTGCAACAGCAACAGCAATTTCCAGGGCTTTGCGCCAGGGAATCGCGGAACCTCCAAGCCTCGCACGCAGAGTTTCTCCTTCTAATAACTCCATCACCGCATAAGCGACGCCTTGATCTATTCCGGAATCATGGATTTCCAGAATATTCGGATGGGAAAGAGCCGCTACAGCTCTCGCTTCCCTTTCAAAACGCTTCAGCGCCTGGGGATTTTCAGCGAGATCGTGGGGTAAAACTTTGATAGCAACTTCACGGCCCAGTTGCGTGTCTTTCGCACGATACACTTCTCCCATTCCACCTTTGCCCAAAGGAGCAAGAATCTCATAGCGTCCCAATAGCATGCCGCGAGCCAGTGTCATGATTACCTGCTAATAATTTAGTATCCCATGGATTGACTTGAAACGTCTGAAGACTAGCTTTCATTAGAGACCGCTAATCCCGGCTGCTTTCCTTTAATTCCTTGAGGTATCTATGAGAACAAGAGCGTTCGCCTTCTTGTTCATTCTGCTCTCTTCGATCTGTTTTGGGCAAGTTGCAACCAGAACTGGATCCATTTATGGCAAAGTTCTGGATGAAAAGAAATCTCCATTACCGGGCGTGAGCGTCTTGCTCGAATCCGATCTGAAGCCATCTCAAACCGCAACAGCAGGCTCCAGTGGCAGCTTCCGTTTTGCCAATCTTCCTCCCGGAACTTATACCGTCCATTTTGAGTTGCAAGGATTCACAAAAATCGAACAGGAAAATGTCAAAGTAAGGACTGGTTCAGAAGTGCAGTTGGAAATCATGATGAAACCTTCCCTTTCAGAGGAATTAACTGTCATCGGGGAAACGCCTCTACTGAATTCGAGGAAAACAGGATTGTCCGCGAGCTATCATCGCGAGCACCTGGATGAAGTGCCTACGGCGCGGGATCCCTGGAGTATTATTCAGCAAACAGCCGGGATCGACAGTAGCCGAAATGATGTGACACAGCAAGGTGCGCAATCAAATTTTGCTACCCGTGGGAGCTTCATGGGCGGCTACAATTATGATGGCGTCAACATCACGGGTGCGGGAGGAAGCTCCTCAACTTATTACGATTTTGATGCTTTTGAAGAGATTCAGATCAGCACGGGTGGAAACGATGCATCCATCGGGACAGGGGGAGTTGCGATCAATCTGGTTACAAAGCGTGGGGGAAACAGGTGGGAGGCAAACGCCTCCTTATATTATTTCAACGATGATTTTCAGAGTGACAACACGCCTGAAGAATTAAAGGCGATCGGTCGAACTGGCTCGCAGCGCCTGGATGAGATTAAAGACTACGGCTTTGATCTCGGAGGCCCGGTGCTGAAAGACAAGCTTTTTGTCTGGGGCGCGTATAGAAAGAATGATAT
>JBKKAT010000099.1:0-3654 GCA_046714535.1 Acidobacteriota bacterium
GCCAGGTAACTCAACTCATCCACACCACCGGAAAGGAGAACAGCGTCCGGTACGCGCTGCAGCAAAAACATCGAATAACGGATCGCCTCTAAAGCGGAGGAAATTCCACAGGAAATGGTTGCATTGATCAATCTCATTTGATAACGGATTGGGATGTGGTAACTCGCAGCATTGATTGGCGTATTCGGAAATTTCAAAGGGCTCACCCATTTTGCCCCTTCCAGGACTCGCTCCCGGTTCAATTCCTTCTGGCTGGTCATTGATCCGAAAGCTGTTCCCAGAATGATGCCAAGTCTATCGGCGCGATGATTGCCCAGCGGAAATGCAGCATCCTGCAAGGCAAGAGAAGATGCGGCGATGGTAAACCTCGAAGGCCTGTCAATATATTTCAGGCCTTTACTTCCGAGGAGTGAAGCGGCATCGAAACCATCCACTTGCGCTCCCGATCTACTTTTTAATTCAGAACAGTCAAAGAGGTCGACCGGACCCACGCCATTTTTTCCTGAAGCAAGAGCATTCCAGTAATCTTCCCGTCCCGTTCCAATCGGCGAAACAATTCCAATCCCCGAAATACCGATTCGATGCTTCATTGTGGTCACATCCTTCCTAGGATCAAGCATGCATTGCTGCCGCCAAAAGCAAAGGAATTGTTCATGATCACATCGACTTTTTGAAACCGTGCTTGATTCGGTACATAATCCAGATCACATTTCGGGTCCGGTTCACTGTAATTGATGGTTGGCGGGAGGAAATCGTGTTCTAACGCAAGGCAGCAAACAATCGCTTCAATCGCGCTCGCCGCGCCCATTGTATGACCGATCATCGATTTTGTGGAGCTTACCGGTATGCGATAAGCTTCTTTCCCAAACACCATCTTAATGGCTTCCGTTTCCGTTGCATCATTCACAATGGTTCCTGTTCCGTGAGCGTTGATGTAGCCGATGTCCGAAACGTGAAGAGAGGCATCTTGAATTGCGTTACGCATGCTGGCCGCCATTCCAGCCGGGTCCGGAGCGGTGAGATGAAAGGCATCGCATCCCACTCCGCTTCCCAAAACCAAAACATGGATTTTCGCCCCTCGCGCTTCCGCATGTTGCCGGTTTTCCAGAATCATCACACCGGCACCTTCTGCTACCATCATTCCTTTTCTATTTTTGTCAAAAGGTTGACATAGTTCCGGAGCAACAGCGTGAATACTGCTGAAGCCGGCAAGGGCTGCTTTCGAAAAGGAGTCTGCTCCCCCTGCAATCACCATATCTGCCTCATCGTTCAAAATCATTTCGCATCCCAGACTGATGGCGAAGTTGCCGGAGGAACAAGCGTTGGAGAGCATCATCACAGGACCGCAAAAACCGAAAGCAGAAGCCATACGCGAGGAAATGATGTTCGCGAAAAAGGTCGTATAGATCTCAGGCTTCAGTTCGCTCTGTTTCCCCAAAGCCCACCATTCATCTGCAGTTTCGATACCCTGCACTTCTCCGGATACTGTTCCCAGGATCACACCGACGCGTTCCGGATTCACAGAATTTCTCGCTACACCGCCATCTTCCAGCGCTTCACGAATCGCAACATAAGCAAGCTGAGATGTCCGGCCCGGAAAAAGATCAGGAGGGATTTTCAATTCCTTCAAACCCTTTACCTCGCCGCCACGGTGCACAAGATAGTCACTCGTATCAAAGGAACGGATCTCTTCGATCCCTGAAATCCCTTTCTGCAGAGCATGCAGAAAGTTGTTGCAACCTATCGCGTTCGGGGCGGCAACGCCAATTCCTGTTATAACAATTTCTTTTTTCATTTTTGCAGGCGAGCCGTTCGCGCCACTACAAACCGTATTTCTTTTTTGATCATCCGACCGGATTCCGCATTTGCGCTAGTTTTTCCTGAACCGCGCGCGCCACAAAAAAACCGCATGCAGCTACGGAAACGACTCCACTTCCGATGGATGTCCAGTGACCGCAAAGAAACAGATTCTCAATGGGTGTGCTTGTGGATAGACGATTCACGCCAAACTGATCCGGGCTCATTTCCCAGCCATACATGGCGCCATAGGAGTTCAACGTATAGCGGTAGATGGTTCTCCTTGTGGCGCTTTCCTTCAAGACAATTCTTTCCGTTAGACCCGGAATTATTTTTTCCAGCCGTTCCAAACATTCCTTCTCGGCTCGCTCTTTGTATTCCTTCCAGCGATCTGCAGCGGACCAGTCTTTGTCACTGAGGGGAGGTTCATCGTAAAGCGTGGTTGCGGACAAAATATGATGGTTCTCCGGTGCCAGTGATTTGTCGTGGAGTGTTGGAATCGTAATGTAAAAGAGAGGTTTATGGAAATCGTGCATGTCGTAAGACTGAAAGTGGCAGCCCTGTTTTCCGCGTAAGAAATCATCCTCACAATGGAGACCCAGGAAAAGAATGAAACAGGAAATGCTTTCGCGATATTTTTTCAAATCCTGAAGATAAGGAGAGGCAACTTCAGTTTGATCTCCGATCATATCGAAGAAAGTCTGTCTTGCATCGGCATTCGAAACAATCACCCGGCCGGAAATTTCCTGACCGGATTCCAGAGTGACGCCGGTCGCACAATTGCCGGTGACTCTGATTTTCTTTACGGCTGTATTCAACAACAGATGCCCGCCCTCCGCAGAAAGACGTCGCATCAGGCTGTCCGGTAAAGCTTGAGAACCATAACGCGCAATGAATCCGCCGTCATAGAAATAGCTCATCATCATCGAGGCCATGCCGATAACCGAGACTCTGTTCGGGAATCTTCCGACGTAACCGGTCGTGGCGGAAAGCACAGATTTCAGCCTGTGGTCTTCGAAATAATTGTCCAGAACTTCCTGATACGAAGTGGATGCATAGCGAGTCAAGAGTTCGCTATTCTTTTTCCCACGATAGAAATGCCGGTAAATCTGATGCATCTCACGGAAAAATGGAGATATATTCTCCTTCTCCGTGGGATAGAGGCTTTGAAGAAGCTCGATATGCGATTCGAGAGAGGCAGGAAGTTCTATGCTTCGATCCGGAAAATGAACATGGAATACTGGATCGAGTTGGAGGAATTCGACGTCCAGTTCGAGCGGACGCAGAAGCATTCCGCCGAAGCTTTTTGGATCGCCGAGGCCGCCAAAATAACTCGCTCCCGCGTCAAAACAAAAGCCCTTCCTTTTGAAAAAAGAACACAATCCACCCGGGAGTGAGTGACGTTCCACAACCAACACTCTTGCGCCTGATTTTGCAATGTAAGTCGCGCAAACCAGCCCCCCGATACCGGAACCAATTATGATGACGTCATAATCGCCTGCCACCTCGCTTTGCGAAACCGTAAATTGACGGTACCTGGTTACTGGTCTTCGTTCGGCGAGCATTTGGATTACGCTTCCGATTTCTTTTGCAAATACTCCTGCGTCATGGCGAACACATCGTTGAATGTTTTGACTCGCTGGAGATCTTCCTCCGGAATTTTGATCCGGTATTTTTTCTCAATAGCGGCAACAATCTCAAGCGCCATCAAGGAATCTGCTCCCAATGTCGCCAACGGAACATCCCCGCCGACATCCTCTTCCGGCACTTCGATAACTTCCGCAATGAGAGTCTTGATTTGAGCGCTAACCTGCTCCGGACTTCTGTTTTCTGTTTCCGCCATTACACCTCCTCTAG
>JBKKAT010000100.1:0-5939 GCA_046714535.1 Acidobacteriota bacterium
GTGGAAGCAATCAAGAATGCCTGTGGCGGTCCGTTGGAAATCTGTCTGATTCCGGAATGCGGGCATAGTCCGCACCGCGAAAAACCTGAGCAAACTTTGGAGTTTATCGCTAGTTTTGTGAATCGCATAAAATATGAGCAAGGAAAGTTTTGAATTGAGATCCATAACCAGCCGGCTGAATGAGGAACCGATTCTCCTCCTGGATGGAGGAATGGGAACAGAACTTTTTCGTCGTGGAGTTGAGACTCGCCTTCCTTCCTGGTCTGCTCATGCGTTGATGGAGAATCCACAAATCGTTAGTGAAGTTCATGAAGACTATATTCGCTCAGGCTCTGAAATTATCACAGCTGACACCTTCCGGACCACGTCTCGCGCTCTCGGAAAAGAGGGATTCAGCCGGCGCGCAAAAGAATTGACGCATCTGGCGGTAAGTCTTGCCAAACAAGCGCGAAATAAAAGCGCCGAGAAACCTGTTTGGATCGCAGGATCCGTTGCGCCATTGGAAGATTGCTATGAACCGGGCCTAACTCCGGATTGGGAAACGGCCGTTCGGGAACACGGAGAATTCATCGCCTGGCTGGTAGAAGCAGGAGTCGATTTGATTTTGATCGAAACCATGAATACGGTCCAGGAAGCGAGGGCTGCAGCTTATGCCGCTGAAGCAAGTGGCGTACCAATGTTTATTAGCTGGACCTGTGCAGCGGATGGTAAAATTCTGAATGGCCAGGGTATCACGGAAGGCGTTCTTTCGCTTGAACAGTACAAGCCGGCAGCGTTCCTTGTTAATTGCACGCCGTCGGAAAATATTGGAGCTGCGCTGATAAAAATGAGTGAGATATCAAAAGTACCGATTGGTGCGTATGCCAATATTGGCAACCCCGAACCAGTTTTCGGCTGGGAGTTCACGAATGAATTGGATGCTTCTGCCTACGCCCGGGAAGCTAAAACATGGATTGATTTAGGAGCCAAAATTGTGGGAGGCTGTTGTGGCACAGGTCCGGAACATATTTCCGCAATAAAGAAATCACTTCAACAATGAACGACAAAGAAGTATCGAAACCCACTTTGGTCGGGCATTACGATGCAAATTACGGCAATTTTCAGACGGAATTGTACGGAGAGATTCGCCGGGAAGCTTTTGGAGAGGATCTTGGCCAGAACAGTTGGCTCACATCGGATGAGCTGGACATCTTCATTTCCTGGCTCAATCTTTCGCAAGGCAAAACCTTGCTCGATATTGCGTGTGGGTCGGGTGGTCCGGCGCTGCGAATTGCAGAAAAGACCGGATGCTCCCTGATAGGAGTTGATGTCCACGAAGCTGCGATTTCGACGGCGAACTCATTGGTGTTGCAGCGTGGTTTAGAGGAACGGGCGCATTTTCAAATTGTGGATGCCTCAACGAAACTTCCTTTTCCCGATGAAAGCTGCGACGCGATCACCTGTATTGACGCCATCAATCATCTGCCGGAGCGCGGACAGGTTATCGGTGAATGGAACCGGATCCTGAAGCCGGGCGGACGGATTTTGTTTACGGATCCCATCACCGTAACAGGACCGTTAAGCGCCCGGGAAATCGCTGTGCGCAGTTCGATCGGTTTCTTTTTATTTGTTCCAGCGGGATTCGACGAACTCGTCATCTCCAACTGCGGATTGCGATTGGTTTGGCGAGAGGATGTGACCGCAAACATGGCAAAAATCGCTGAACGGCGGCGCGCTGCCCGCGCTTCCAGAAGTTCCGATCTGCTACAAATTGAAGGTGAGCAAACGTTCGAAGGTCAACAGGAATTTCTCGCAGTAGCCGCGCGGCTCGCGCAAGAGAAACGCCTTTCCCGCTTCGTCTATGTTGCCGAAAAGTGATGCCGAGGGAATCGCCACTCGCTGAGCGAAGCATTAATCCAGATCACCTTCGCCATGATAAAATACCCGGCATCTGATTACCCAACCTAAAAGGAGGAATTTATGGGGAAACTCCCTTTTTTGTTGATTCTTTTCATGATGGAAGGCGTGTTATTGGCGCAGGTCAAAATAGACTTCTCTCTCAATGTAAGCCCAGGAGGACTCGGTAACGTTAGCGTCAATCCAGGCGCCACAAACTGTGATGCGGTCTGCCCAAACGCATTTGCTCCAAATACACAGGTCACTCTGAATGCCACTCCCGCCTCGGCATCTCTTTTTTTTCGCGGCTGGCAGGCAACCGGTTCCGCGTCTAATTGCAATCAACAAACGGGCCCTTGTGTCTTTACGATTACCGCCCCAACGGATGTAACCGCCTTATTTGCACCCAAAAACGTTGCGCTTACGCTCAGCAAAGCAGGTACGGGAACGGGAACCGTCACATCTGTTCCTGCGGGAATACAATGCGGCTCCGATTGTTCTGAACCTTTTGCCTTTCAAACCTCAGTTACCTTAACGCCTGTGGCCGCATCCGGTTCGGAGTTTAAGGGATGGATCAACACAAACGGCTCAGCAGATGCATGCGCGACCAAAACAGGAGCGTGCACGTTCAAGATGGTGGAAGGCTCGGCCATCGCTGCAAAGTTCGACCCGTTAGTAAAAACAGTCCAGATTAACAAAGTAGGTGGAGGCACAATCACAGCGAGTCCTGTTTCTATTTCTTGCGCCGCATCGGCCACCAATTGTTCCGGAACTTTTCCTACGAACAGTTCAATTACTCTGACTCCTGCAGCATCCGGTAGTCTGCGTTTCAGTGGCTGGTCGGAGGGCCAGGGATCGGCTGCGTCTTGCAATGGTCAAACCGTGCCTTGCACATTTTCCGTAACTCAAGATTCTTCTTTGAAGGCAACCTTTGCTACAGTTACAACTGTTGGAATGACAGTAGAAAAAGTAGGTCTGGGGAAGGATTTCGGACTCGTCACGAGTACGCCACCCGGTATTAACTGTGGTTCAGATTGCTCGGAAAACTTTCCTGTGAATACCGTGGTGAAACTGAAAGGTCACGAATCGGTTCAGGCAAGTTTTCTAGCGTTTGAGACTGCAAGAGGTTCTGCCTCTCGAAACAATTGCCACCTTCAGCGTTGCGAATTTCTTATTACGGAACAATCCAGTGCTCAAGTTCGATTCAATAATAATAAAGTTGTACAGTTGACAGTCAATTTGTCCGGAAGCGGTAGCGTTTTAGTAGGAATTGGCTTTGCGACACCTGCTGTACCAGCCCCAATCACCTGCAACGGAACTTGCACGATCACTATGGGGATCTTCGGTTCCTCTTTATGCGGTGTTGTTCAGCTTCAGGATTGTGCTCAGATAACACTTACACCAACAGCATCAGCCGGTCAGAGATTTGGTGGATGGTCACTTGGAACCGGGCCTCTTCGGGGCTGCGATGGTAGCCTCGCAGTATGTAGCAAGCAAATTACCGGTAATGAATCGATCAAGGCTACATTCGTACCACAATAAGTTAGACGGGGAGCCTGTGGGACAGACCCAAGGATTCAGCGCCGCATTTGCGTTGTAGCCGTTGGCGACGGCGGTCCCAATCGCTCCATTGAATAGCATAACGACTGCTCAGGCCTCTATATTTCTCCAGTTTTTGCATTTGAACTTGAGCGTACTTTAGAGCGAGAGGAAAATCTTTCAGATCATGCTCGCAAAGAATGCAGATTTGCCGGCAGAGAAGATCATCCATTTCGATATTTTCAGCCTGATTGACCAGCCATTGGATTCGTTCCTGATCTTTCATGCGACGAAGATTACGCGCGAGAGAAAAAAGAATGGCACGCCGAAAACCGGAATCTCCGGCTAGAGCCTGCAATTGATGCTGCACCGCCCGCGCCGGTTCCTTCTGCTTCTCGAATAAAAGGCTCAGAGAAAAATGTTCTTCAGGCGTTATTTCTTCCTGTTCCTGCAAACGCGAAGCACGCGCGGTTAGTACAGCCAGAGAAACAATGTCCCACTGGTTGTGATGAATCACTTTTTGCATCAGATGTGCGCGCGCAAAACGCAAGTAGTCCGTATAAACGGAAGGAATCAAATATCCCGGAATGTCATCGAGCCGGTAGAAGTTCAGGAGATTCCGTTCCAGATTCATCAAATTGCATTCCCGAAAACTTTTCTTCCACAATCTGCGCGCAATAAAAAGCATATCCACATGTGGTTTTTCCTTGAGTGGATCTTCTTTGCGATGCATGAGATAGCGATTTCGCAAAATTTGAGAATCGAAAGTCTTCCCGTTGTAGGTTACGAGATAGCGGAACTTTCCTGAAAATTCTTCAATGGCATTCAGAAATGCGGACTCCTGAGCAAGGTCATGCAAAAAGAATTGGCGGACTTGAAAATAACCTTCTTCTACAAAACCGAATCCCACAAGAAATGCATAGGTCCCGGTTCCGCCCGCAGTTCCTGTTGTTTCAATATCCAGGAAGAGCACATCCCGAATGGAAAAATCGGTAAGCGTACGGTCCTGTGAAAGGAACCGGAGTGTATCAACTGCAATCTCCGGAAACTGTTTCAGGTCGATTTGCCCATGATAATCAATGAAAATTTTGTCGCAGTAGTAAGTCAACCCATGTTTGTTTTCGAGCGGGGTTAGATAGGGTAACGGAGAGCGATTCACGGGTGCAGAAGGCATCCGCTCACCGGATCGCATCTGATCGAGTCGTTCCCGTAGATTCATAATCTCATTGCTCGTTACTCATTGCTTTGCACTTTCTTCATCAGATACAAAATGGCTTCCTTCGGGCGTCTTGAGTAAATCAACGGCGCACCGATGCAGGATGGACACCCGTTGACGCAATCACAATTCCGGACAAGCGATTCCACCGATTGAAAAAGAGTGAGATGGATGTCATACAAGGTTTTGCTGAAACCGATGCCGCCAGGATACTTATCGTACAAATAAATATTCGGCTGAAAAATGTCACGGGCTGGAAAATCGGACTGCCGTTTGCGCAATTGCTCCTCATCAATCTTGCGGTCTTGTAGCGTATCAATGACGGCAACGCCGAGATCTCGAACATCGCACATCAAATAGATAACGGCCATGCTTCGCAAGCCGTAGGCCAATCCTCGCACCGCATCGATCTTCTCTTCCGAGTCGTAAGGAGCGTGGTCCAGAACTTCCCGGGTCAGTGTGAACCAGAAGGAAGTTGTATGCCATTCCCGTTCCGGCAGAGAAAGCTCACCGGCTCCAACATTTTCAAGCGTAAAGAATTTCAGTTTCTTAAACCCGACCACTTCTTCTGTTACTTGAATCTCACCATGACAGGGTCTGTGGATTGCATTTTCTAATGTCTCGAAAATATCGAGCACCTTCACGTCCGTATAGGTAATGGCGTCTGTGTAATATTCTGCTTGCACCGGGCGCACGAGAGCTTTGCGTCCCTCAAAATCCAACTGATCCACGTAGTAAGGAATTCCCTCGCACATGTAAATCGCTTTTTCATGAAGTGTGGTCAGTCCGCTGGTGAAATCGACTTCAGCAATGATTTCATCTCCTTTCGAAGTGTCGACCACGAGAAAGTTATCGGACGTGATGCGCCGTAAGCTGACCGCATTGGCGGGATACGCTTCATGAATCCAGTGGTACGCTTCCCCCGTTTCATGGAGAAAACCTTCCTCCCGCAAGAAAGTAAGGATTTCGGTCAAATCCTCTTTTCCAAATCGTTCCATATTGTGAAATGGCATTTCAAATGATGAACACTTGATATGATCCACCAGTATGTGAAGATTGTCCGGATTGATCCGCGCATGTTCGGGAGAAGCTTCGAAAAAATATTCCGGGTTATGAACCAAAAACTGGTCGACCGGTGAGGAACTGGCTACCAGAACACTCATCGATGGTTTATCCCGGCGGCCGGAGCGCCCTGCCTGCTGCCAGGAGCTGCTGATGGTTCCGGGATAGCCAGCGAGCACGCTTGCATCCAGGGAACCGATATCGATACCAAGTTCCAGAGCATTGGTGGAGACAACGCCCTTGATCT
>JBKKAT010000101.1:0-5182 GCA_046714535.1 Acidobacteriota bacterium
GGTTTGCCGATGATTGAGTATTCCATCCTTTGTCAGCTGCTGATGCCTCGATTCCTCCCCCTTATGAAGGGGGAGGCTAGGTGGGGGTTGGGTTTCTTCCTTGGCGGTTCCAACCCCCCTCTAACTCCCCCCTTCATAAGGGAGGAGAACTTTTGGTTGTCCACTTACATAGCAACGCGATCTGCTTTCTCAGCCGCCTCCTGATAATCGCGAGCCGCTCTCTGGATGGCGGCAATGATCTTTGTATATCCGGTGCAGCGGCAGATGTTTCCCGCGAGCGCCTGTCCGATTTCTTGAACCGTAGGATTTGTATTTTCTACCAACAGCGCACGCGCGCTCATCAGAATTCCAGGTGTGCAGAAGCCGCATTGCTGCCCGCCTTCCGTGCAAAACGCTTTTTGCAGTGGATCCAGTTGGCCATTCTCAGCCAGACCTTCAATTGTTGTGATTTCCTGATTTTGATAAGAAATCGCAAGCATCATGCAACATTGGGAGGGGACCCCATCCACAAGGATGGTGCAAGCGCCACAGGAGCCGTCGTCGCATCCGAGCTTTGTTCCCGTTAAGTTCAATTCTTCGCGAAGAACATCCAGCAATAGCCGGTTCGGAGAAGCAGCAACCTGAGCTTCTTCACCGTTCACACGGAAATTCATCAATACCTTTTTCTGATTCATAGCTCTTCTACCGCTGAAGTATCCTTAGAATGAATCATATAGAAACGCGCCACATCAAGTCAATTTTGGCGCAGCGCCTAAATACGTTCGCAATTGATCCATATCCACATTCCCCCCGCTCAGGATGACGCCCACGCGTTTTCCTTTGAAATCCGCTTTCTTGAAATGAACCGCTGCTGCAGCAGCGACACCGGAGGGTTCGACCAGAATTTTCATTCGCTCCAGCAAAAACATCAGCACGTGAATCAGCTCTTCATCCTTTACAAGAAGAATTCCATTCGCGAGCTGTTTCACAATGGGGAAGGTTAGCCGGCCGGGAGCCGATGTTCGAAGGCCGTCCGCAATGGTATTTGGAAGCGGGATTTCTACGCGTTCCCCTTTTTGGAAGGACAGGTAAGTATCATTTCCGGTTTCCGGTTCAACACCATAGATTCCGATCTGCGGGTGTAAATATCGTGCAGCTACGCAAGTGCCCGCAAGCAATCCGTTTCCGCTAGCCGGAGTCAATAAAAAATCCAGGTGGGGAATATCTTCCAGCAGTTCCAAAGCTGCCGTACCCTGTCCGGCCATCACGAGATAGTCATCATAAGGAGGAACCAGCAGAGCATTCCTTTCACGGGCAATCCGCGTGCCTATTTCTTCACGATTCTCTTTGTAGCGATCGTAGAAAACCACTTCTGCCCCATAGCCGCGCGTAGCAAGGATCTTCGCTTCGGGAGCATCGGAAGGCATGACGATCGCCGACGGAATTTCGAGTAATTTCGATGTTAGAGCGACAGCCTGGGCGTGATTCCCGGACGAAAATGCGACAACAGATTCAACCGGCGCTTTCTCCATCTCTGCATAAATTTTGTTATAAGCGCCGCGAAATTTAAAAGCTCCGCCCCGCTGTAGATTCTCCGCTTTGAAATAAACCGAACAGCCTGCTGCTTCATTAAACTGGCGTGAAATGAAAACAGGCGTGCGATGCGCCACACCACGGAGCCGCTCTCTCGCTTGAACGATATCCTCCCAGGTGAGCGGCAAGGGAAGGGATGCCATTTATTTCTTTGGCTGAGCGGGAGCTTGTTGTTTTGCGGGAGCTGGCGCTGCTTTATCCATCAACGACCTTTCAGAAGTCTTGACGATTGAGAGGGCAAGGGATGTCACCATAAATAAAATGGCGGCCACGCTGGTTGCGCGCGTAAGAACAGTGGCTGCGCCTCTGGCCCCAAATGCTGCCATCGATCCGCCACCACCAAAAACATCCGCAATGCTGCCTGCTTTGCCGGTCTGGAGCAATACGACTGAAATCAAAAAAACGCCGAACAAAACGTGCAAAACTACCAACAACGTGAATAACATATCAACCTCAATTTTAACACAGAGGCACAGTGACACAGAGTTATTGAATTCTGTCTCTGTGACTCTGTATCTCTGTGTTAAGTCCTTACGAGTCGATGATTATAGTGATTTTAGCCCGCCGCTTCAACTTCTTCTTTTCGCTTCTGTAACGCTTCCCACTTTTTGTATTCGCTTTCCAGCGTTTTCTTCAGAAGCTCGTATTTTTGAATGTACTCCTGATGGCGGTTGTCCAAATAAATCCGGTCATCCGCCAGCGTTTTTTCAAGCTCCTCCATTTCGGCTTCTTTGGAGCTGATCGATTCCTCCAATTTCGCCAGCGGCTCGATGATCTCCTTTTTGAGACGCGTCAGTTTGCTTCGCTGTTCTGCTTCTAACTTCTTTTGCTCCCTGCTCTTGTGATACACGGGCGCTTCCATAGCCTCATCAGCAATCGCTACGGCTTGACTGGAAGTCTTCAACACATATTCCGAGTAGTTACCAGGATAGGAGGTGAGTATTCCATCCTTCAATTCGAGGACTCTTTGTGCAAGTTGATCCATGAAGTACCGGTCGTGCGCGATGAAAAGAATCGTGCCGGCGTAATCCTGGAGTGCTTCCAGAAGTATGTCTTTGGATGCCATGTCCAGATGGTTTGTCGGTTCGTCCAGCAACAACAGATTGGAGGGGCGTAAAAGGATTTTCGCGAGCGCCAACCGGCTCTTTTCTCCGCCTGAAAGGACGGAAACTTTCTTGTACACGCTGTCGCCGGTAAACAAAAACGATCCGAGAACTGTCCGAAGAAATGTTTCATCGTGTCCCGTATCTTCGCGAAGCATTTCTTTCAGGACCGTGTTTCGCAAATCGAATTGCTCGGCGACTATCTGAGCGTAGTAAGAGGGGAAGACGTTGTGCCCGAAAAGTACCGATCCTTCCACCGGATTTTCCTCATTCGCCAGAATTTTCAGGAGCGTCGTTTTTCCCGCGCCATTCACACCGAGTAACGCAACTTTCTCGCCTCGTTCGAGCAGAAAACTTAGATTGGAAAAGACTCTATTTTCACCGTAAGAGTGTCCGAGTTTCTTGACTTCCATGACGATACGTCCGGAACGGGGAGCTTCCGGCAAATGCAAATGTATTTCCGCTGTGGAACCGGGAAGTTCAACCCGCTCAAGTTTTTCCAATTGTTTGATGCGGCTCTGCACCTGCCGCGCTTTTGTGGATTTGTAGCGAAAACGCTCGATGAAGCGTTCAGTTCTTGCAATCTCACCTTTTTGGTTCTCATAAGTGTTGAGCAAGAGTTCCAGGCGACTCTCCTTATCCTGCAAGTAAAAGGAGAAATTGCCGGCATAAAAGTGCAGTTTTCGATTTTCAATCTCAACGATTTCCCGAACATTTTCATCAAGGAAATAACGATCGTGAGAGATCATGACGAGTCCACCTTCGTACGTGCGAAGGAATGAGGACAGCCAGACAATCGATTCCACATCCAGATGATTTGTCGGTTCATCCAAAAGCAGAAGTGAAGGAGCCGATAAAATCAGTCGCGCGAGATGAACACGCATTTGCCAGCCGCCGCTCAATTGTTTCAGCGGGTGATTCCACCATTCAGAAGGAACGGCGAGGCCTTGCAAAACACGCGCGGTTTTTGATTGCAAGGTAAATCCATCCGCTTCTTCGAACAAATGTTGAAGCCGTCCGAACTCATGTACAAGCTCAGCGTATTCCTCGGTTTTCGGGTCAGTTCCGGTCATTGCTCTTTCTGTTGCCTGCAACTGGAGCTCGATCTCCCTCGCGGATCCACAGCCGGACAGAGCTTCATCAAATACGGTTTGTTCCGATGTTGATGTGAGTTCCTGTGGTAAGTAACCGACCGTAAAATTCTTCGAACGAATGATGCGGCCGGAATCCGGTTCCAAAAGCCCGGTAACAAGCTTTAACAGTGTCGATTTGCCGGAACCATTCACGCCGACCAGTCCGATACGGTGCCCTTCTGTGATTTGCCAGTTTACGTTAGAAAACAGGCTTCGCCCCTGGAATACTACGGCAATGTCTTCGAATCGAATCATCTCAGTAAAGTAATGAGCAATGAGTTATGAGTAATGAGTAATGAGACCGGTTAGGATTTCTCATTGCTCATTACTCATTACTTGAGCACTTTCACTCAAAGACCACAATCTGACCATGTTCAATGGCCTTCCTGGACATAAAGAATAAGACTGTCCAGGTCCACTTTTCATCTCCCCATTCGTCTCCATGAATTCCATCTTCGTATGTTTGTGAGGGAGCCTCATCGCGAACCGGCACGCCGAGGTATTCGTTGATTTCCAAAAGCTCTTTTTGTAAACGGATTGCCGATCCGAACGAGACCGGTTTGACTTCCGGTTTCGAACTACCAAAAAGCTTTTTTAGAAATCCGCTGGATTCCGTATCCGCGGTGATTTCGAGCGGCCTGTCGAAATCAACGGGGTAGTAATATCCATAATCATCTGAATGACGCAAAAGATGATCAAATCGTGTTTGTGGTTTAGCGATTGCCTGCTGGTAATAGGGATCGTCCAATGGATGTGTGCCCGGTTCAGCAGGAGCTTTGTTATTCATTTCGATGTTGGCCGCATATCGCCAGAGATGATGAAAAATGGCATAGGGACCTACTTGCTCTGTATAGCCAAAATTCTCATCGCTTCCGGACGGCAACGTTAGCCCCGTTGCTTTCAAAAATGCCGCATGCTCCGAAGCCCGTTTCGGGTCACCTAGAATCTTATTTAAAGGCATTAAAGTAACATCTAAACCCATAGTTTTTCACCTGATTTTGCAAGAACTTACGCGCCGATCGGTATGATTTCTCCACACTGAGGACATTTTAGATCGGCTTTGGTCTTTTTAGCAGAAAAGAAGTGGCCGCAGCTGGCACAAGTTGCGATGAATTCTTCCTGATGTTTTGGCAGTGAACTCATATCGACCGGTTTTGGCGCTGCGGGTGCTGCCTGATCAAGGTTAATATATTTGCTCTTTTTTGCGGAAGAATGAATATCCGGCGGAGGAGCTTTTCTTAGCCGTTCATTCCAGGCGCGGCCTTCGAAATAGCGTTTTGCCATGAAGCCCGGCAGACACACGATAAGAACCGTAAGCAGCCAGCTTAATTGAACGAAGCGGATTTTGAACAATCTTTCACCGGTTCGGATCAG
>JBKKAT010000102.1:0-3525 GCA_046714535.1 Acidobacteriota bacterium
CCTTTCAGAAGACCTATGGCGGTGGCGATGCATTCATCACCAAGATCAATCCTTCCGGTACCGGGCTTGTCTATTCGACTTACATTCACGGAGCCACAGCTTACGGAATCGCAGTCGATAATTCAGGCAACGCATATATTACGGGAGAAGCATTATCGCTTAATTTTCCGACTACACCCGGCGCTTTTCAGACTCCACCTTACGCGTTCGACACATTTATCACAAAGTTGAATTCAACCGGTTCTGCGCTGGTTTATTCATCACGTTTTGGTAGTAGCTTTGATGATTTTGGAAGAGACATAGCGCTGGATGCCTCGGGCAACGCCTACATCACTGGCTGGACAAAGTGCGCTGCGCCTACTTGCGATTTTCCAACCGTGAATGCCTTCCAGCCAACATACGGCGGCGGGAACAATGACGCTTTTGCGACGAAGATCAATGCAAATGGATCAGCACTCGTTTACTCAACTTACCTCGGTGGAGGAACGACCCTCAACGTCACCGATGATTGGGGAGATGGCATCGCGGTGGACAGTTCAGGCAGCGCGTACGTGACGGGTTACACTTACTCCCCGGATTTTCCTGTAACAGCCGGCGCTTATGACACCACCAACAATGACAGTCTGGACATCTTCGTCACGAAATTTACACCTGCAGGTTCAGCACTTGTTTATTCTACTTTCTTGGGTGGATACAGCCGCGATCAAGGTCTCGATATAGCCGTGAAAAACGGGAATGCTCACATCACGGGTCTAACAGAATCAGAAGATAATCCGTTTACAACAGGATATGAAGGTTTTCCCGTAACAGCCGGCGCATTTCAAACGAGTGGTAGCTTTGATGCTATAGTGACAAAGCTGAACGCTCAAGGTTCCGCGCTGGTGTATTCGACTTATCTTGGTGGCAGCAATGACGTAGATCGAGGCTGGGGCATCGCATTGGATAGCTCCGGCAATGCTTATGTCACAGGTGATACCAAGTCAACGAACTTTCCAATAGCGAATGCTCTTCAACCCATACACGGCGGAGGTTTGAACGATGCGTTTGTTACGAAACTAAATGCGGCCGGTTCGGGACTTCTTTATTCTACTTTTCTTGGCGGAGTACTGACTGACGAAGGGAGAAGCATCGCAGTGGACACGAATGCAGACGCTTATGTTACGGGATTCACTTCGTCATTTAATTTTCCTGCGACCGCTGGCGTTTTCCAACCGGACAATGCCGGAGGACTCAATAACCACGATGACGCATTCATAACGAAGATTAGCGATACATCCAGTGGAATCAGCGCCCCATCGAACCTGATCGCCACAGCCGCTTCATCCAGCCAGATCAATTTGACGTGGGTAGACAATTCCAACAATGAGAGTTCGTTCCGTATAGAGAGATGCCAGGGCAGTACTTGCACGAACTTTGTGCAGATCGGAAGCGTTACTGCGAATGTTACGATTTACGCTAATAACGGACTGGCTGCCAGCACCACGTATAGATTTCGCGTGCGAGCGTACAACGGAGACTATTCTTCTTATTCGAACATCGCAACCGCAACTACAACAGCGGTGGACGGTGTGCCGATGGCACCAACCGGATTGACAGCCACGACCGTATCATCGGCTCAGATCAATCTGAAATGGACTGACAATTCTGCCAATGAAACGGGATTTAAGATCGAACGATGTCAGGGTGTTGCCTGCACAAACTTTCAGCAGATTGCGACAGTCGGAACAAACACGACAACCTTCAACAACACCGGATTGAATCGCAAGAAAACGTATCGATATCGCGTTCGTGCGTACAACGCGAATGGAAACTCGGCATACTCGAATATCGCTTCAGCCAAAACTCGATAGTATGAGATTTGGGGCTGTATAATCTCCTGAGACCTCATGGACGAAGCATTTTCAGGCGCGAGAAACCGATTATTGTGTTTCCTTGCAGAAACGATCGATGGAGCGCGGCAAACTTCCGATATCACACGGTTGATGGAGGAATCGCCTATCGAAGAGTCGCTTCTTCTCGTTCGAACCACGATCAGTGAGCTTCTCACGACCTTCGTTGCCTGTAATCGCACACCGGAGCGAAGTATTTTGGAGATCCTAACGCAAAGCGTCGAGCGAATGCCGCAGAATCCGATCGCAGGTTCGGCCGCTAAAAGATCTGATCATGCCGCTGCATTGCTGCTGAATGCGATTGGCTTTAAGCATCCGAGCCTTCAATCCCTGGAGATTTTACCGTTGCAACCTCCCGCCGGCTGGTTGGATTTGAGCCTGTGGGCAGCGGATCAAGTGGCTTTCGCTGTGCCTTCGTTGCAAAGCCCGGCACAGGAGATCGTCTCCCGATCACAACGGGAGCTTGCGCGCGGGGCGGTCTTTGCAGCGATCAGGGAATGCACTTCCGTTGCGATCAGAATTTTGCGATGGCTTCCCTGGTGTGATTTACGCTCTCCTTCCGGAAGCGCGTTGCAGCGCCTTTTTTTCGAACTACGAAAGAAATCACAACAAAAAAACATCCGGAATTTTCATCTTTCCGTTATCTCTGCTTTTTTAAGGAGTTCTAATTGAGCTCGAGCGACTATAGACAGATCTCGGAACGGGCAGCGACCTGGGTCAGCGCGAACCTGGTCCAATTTGAATATCATTCGGATCACGATCTCATCATGACGGCTCAACTGAAGGCATTGAGCGAGCTCGCAATTGCTTCAGAAATCCTTCTGCAGAATTGTCGTGAGGATGCCTGGTTTGAAAAGAAGAGCAAGGAATGGTTTGTGTTTTGCTGGTCGCAGATCAACGAGGGAAATATCCTGCGACAAGCCATTGATCGGCGACCGGATTTCCTGCTGTTTGCGGCTATGTATCTTCCCTTTCGGCGGAACGGAATGATGAACGAACAACTGGAGCAGGCAGTTCGTGACGGTCTTCGAACTCGCGGAGCATCCTCATGGGAATTTCCAGGCTGGGTTTTGCTTCTAATTGTGCGAACTCTTCATCTCCTTGAAATTGAGTCTCCCTGGACAATCGATTCTTGTTTCCGCGATACCTGGCTTCACAAATTGCCCGAGCCGTGGACCCTCCACGATGAGTCCGCCTATTCGCTGACGCACACCGTGTTTTTCCTTACTGATTTTGGGCAGCGTCTCGATCATTTGCCCGAAGTGTACCGGCAATACCTTGTTCTGTGGTTGCCTGTTTGGTTGGAACATTACAGAACTTCATGGAATCATGATTTGCTAGCCGAAATGATCATGGTCGCACGATGTATTCAGGCTGAAGATGAAAACGATTGGGGTTCCATCTTGCTGGCGCGGCAGGAAGAAGACGGGACACTGATGCGTCCGCGTATTCAAGAAACCGGGCCAAAGGAAGCGAAAGATGTTCGGAAACAATTTCAGGAAAATTATCACAGCACGCTTGCAGTTCTTATGGCAAGCGTAATGTCGCTGAATTCTCGTGCCAGGGCTCTCTTGGCCCGCTCGCAAGTCAAAAGTAAATAATATCCTTTGTCCGTTAGAATGATTTTCCGCTCCAT
>JBKKAT010000103.1:0-2906 GCA_046714535.1 Acidobacteriota bacterium
GATATAGTGATCATGTTCTTCCGAGGCGTCACTCACTCCATTTGTAACGATCCCTACGATCTTCCACAAGGGGTCGTTGTCGGCTAATTGCTTTTCGTCTCCAACTTTTTCTTTCCCGTATAACTCCACAGCATCGCGGATCACCTGTCCCACGGAAATGTTCCGGATCTTTGCTTCGCGTTCGAGCATTCTTTTCGCTTCCGGGTCAATCAGGATTTGCATTCTCGTCTTTCTCATTGTGGCGCCTATGTGTATCTGTATACACATACACATAGAGCTGAGGTTTGTCAATCAAGGCATCCTCTGAACTGCCTGCTTGCGGTCTCGCACCGTAACGATTATTCTTTTTTGTTTCACATTTCACTTCAGAAGGTATAACGATGAAAATAATCATTTTGCTCATGGTCACTTTCGCCATCCTCACGGTTTTGCGCGCGCCTGTGGCGAGCGACGATGCCTCGAAAACAGCATCTGTTTCCACTCCTGTTGCGTCAGGTCTGGAGAAAAAGAATTTTGACGATACGATTCGGCCCCAGGACGATTTGTACCGGTTCGTTAACAACAACTGGCTAAAGACCGCCAAAATTCCAGCTGACAAATCGACCTATGGAACCTTCGCAATGCTGGGCGATCAATCGCTCGAGCGGTTGAAGATCATCGTGGAGGAGGCGGCCGGTTCCAAAGCTCTACCGGGGAGCGAAGCGCAAAAAGTCGGTGATTTTTACAAGAGCTATACAAATACTGAGAAACTCGAAGCTCTCGGACTGAAGCCGGCGGAAAAATACCTTCAGGAAGTGGATGCGATTCAAGACAAAGACGCTTTGGCCAGGTGGTTTGCGCGTGGTCAGCATTTTGGGATCACCGGTCCGATTCGGTTTTTTGTGAATCAAGATGAGAAGGATGCCACTCAATATATCGGTTACTTTTATCAGGGCGGTCTGGGATTGCCGGACCGGGATTACTATTTTAAAGAAGACGATGAGATCAAGAAAATCCGTTCTGCCTATCTCAAACATATCGAAAGCATGTTTCAATATGCGGGTTTTTCTGATCCGGCGGGAAGCGCGAAAAAGATCTACGCATTAGAGGAGCAGCTTGCCAAAGGTCAATGGACGCGAGTGGAAAACCGCGATCCGCAGAAAACTTACAATAAGGTGGAAACGGATAAGCTGAATGCGCTGACTTCTGATTTTCACTGGAAGAACTTCGTCGAGGGTCTGGGCATTCAACAACAAAAAGCGGTCGTGGTTTCGCAGCCAACATACATTACTGCATTCGGCCAGGCAATGAAAAACGGCTCTCTCGATGATTGGCGGCTGTATGCAAAGTGGCGCGTCCTTTCTGATTCAGCACCATATCTGTCGAAAAAATTTGATGACGAAGACTTCAATTTTTACAGCAAGACATTAAGAGGGATTCAGGAACAGGAGCCCAGGTGGAAGCGGGCCGTTCAAAACATTGACGCATTGATGGGTGAAGCGGTGGGAAAGATTTATGTGCAGAAGTATTTCCCACCGGAGAATAAGGCGCGAATGGAAAAGCTCGTGCAGAACTTGCTGGCAGCTTACGATCAAAGCATTCAGAGTCTGGATTGGATGTCACCAGAAACGAAAAAGGCAGCCAAGGAAAAACTCTCAAAGTTTACATATAAGATTGGATATACGGACAAATGGCGTGATTACTCCACTCTCGAAATCAACAAAGACGATTTGCTGAGTAATGTGGTCCGGGCTGTTGAGTTTGAATTCAACCGCGAACTGAACAAGCTGGGAAAACCGATCGATCGCACCGAATGGGGTATGACGCCGCAAACCGTGAATGCATATTACAATCCGGTGATGAACGAGATCGTATTTCCGGCAGCGATTCTGCAACCTCCGTTCTTTAGCACGGTTGCAGATGATGCGGTCAACTATGGCGGCATTGGCGCAGTAATCGGGCATGAAATTGGGCACGGTTTTGACGATCAAGGATCACAATATGACGGTGCCGGAAATCTCCGAAACTGGTGGACTGATCAGGACCGCAAGGAGTTCGAAGCGCGAACACGGAAGCTTGTTGCTCAATATGATTCTTTTTTTCCGGTTGAAGGAGAACACATCAACGGTAAAATGACACTCGGCGAAAATATTGGCGATCTTGGTGGTCTTAGCATCGCGTACAAGGCCTATAAACTATCACTGAATGGGAAAGAGGGTCCCGTCATCGATGGATTCACTGCCGATCAGCGCTTCTTCATGGGGTGGGCACAAGTCTGGGCACGATTGTATCGCGAGGAAGAGTTGCGGCAGCGACTTGTAACCGATCCGCATAGTCCGAGCGAGTACCGTTGCAATGGTGTCATCCGCAACATGCCGGAGTTCTATAAGACGTTCAACGTGAAAGAAGGTGACAAACTTTACTTGAAACCGGAAGAACGTGTAAAAATTTGGTAGGGTAGGTTAAATATATTTCAAAGTAGAATTCTTTTCTCTACTCCATGAATAGTTCGTCCTTGTAACACCATAGCCAACTCTCGCCCGGCTCCAGGGATTTGATCACCGGATGTGATGTTGTTTGATAATGCTTCGTGGCGTGCCGGTTCGGAGAGGAATCACAGCAACCGACGTGTCCGCATGTCAGGCAGAGTCTGAGATGTAGCCACGTAGCTTTCATCGCCAGACACTCCTCGCAACCATTCGTGTGAGGACTCACGGGTTGAATCACGTTTAGATGAGCGCAAAGGTTATTCAATGGGTTACTCCTTCTATACAGTATTGGGACTGCGAACTGTTATTTTCATGTCATGGTAAAATCATCTCACGAATGGGGATGATTCACTGTTCTTCTTGCGATAAAGAAACTCTGAATGTTGACGGGCGTTGTCAGTTTTGCGGCAAAACTCTAAAACGCGGAATTTTGCACAG
>JBKKAT010000104.1:0-11712 GCA_046714535.1 Acidobacteriota bacterium
CATCCGCGATGATGAAATCGCCGCGGTAGCAATGGGCGTTGATACATCGCGTTTCATAGTGATGTGCTTCGTGATCAGTTCGATGTTTTGCGGATTTGCCGGCGCCCTGTTTGGGCATTTCACGATGTATTTGCATCCCAATACTTTTACCTTTATCAAATCTTTCGAGCTGATCATCATGATCGTGATTGGAGGTCTCGGCAGCATTGAAGGTTCCATTCTGGGAGCCGTTTTGATGACCGTGATTCTCGAAGTATTCCGCGGGTTCGGTCCTTACCGGCTTGTGATTTTTTCTATCACCTTGATTCTGATTATGATTTACCGTCCGCAGGGGATTATGGGAGCAAAAGCGCTGTTTCTTAAACAAAAACGCTTCCCGGCAAGGTGAACCCATGCAGATTTTGGAAATCGATAATTGTATTAAGAGTTTTGGGGGACTGGTTGCCGTAAAAGATCTGAACATGGTTCTGAATCAGGGAGATCTCTACGGTCTGATTGGTCCGAACGGCGCAGGCAAAACCACGATCTTCAATTTGATTACCGGCGTTTACAAACCGGATCAGGGCACAATCAAGCTGGAAGGAAAGGAGATTCATGGTGAAAAACCTTCCTCCATCGCGGCGCTGGGAATTTCGCGAACCTTCCAAAACATCAGACTCTTCCAGAGCATGACGGTGCTGGAAAATGTAAAACTGGCGCGGCACATGCGTCGCAGCCAGCGGTTATCCGATGCGGTCATGCGTACCCGGAGATTGGAAAGCGAAGAAGAGGAAATAGAACACGACGCGCTGGACCTTTTGAAAATATTCAAGCTGGAAACAGTTGCGTTTGAGCTTGCGAATGGTTTGCCCTACGGTTCTCAGCGACGCCTGGAGATCGCCCGCGCGCTGGCAACCAAACCGAAACTTGTGTTGCTGGATGAGCCGGCTGCAGGAATGAATCCACTGGAAGCATCCGAGCTGATGCATCTGATCCGGTGGATCCGCGACGAATTCCACATTACTATCTTATTAGTAGAGCACAACATGAAGGTGGTGATGGGAGTTTGCGAGAAAATCCAATGCATTGATTACGGTGAAACAATTGCCATCGGTGGGCCAAAAGAGATCCAGGATAATCCGGCGGTTATCGAAGCTTATCTGGGGGGCGCCTGATGCTGACGCTGCAGAATATCTCCAGCGGGTACGGAGCCATCGAGGCTCTGAAAGGGATCAATATTCGTGTGGAAAAAGGAGAAATTGTCACGCTGATTGGAGCGAACGGCGCCGGAAAATCAACAACGCTGAGAACAATTACAGGGCTTGTTCGTGCGCGAAGCGGCGACATCCACTTTGAAGGAAAACGTTTAAACGATACACCCACACACAAATTGGTCGGTCTGGGAATCTGCATGGTGCCCGAAGGAAGAGCCGTGTTTGCCAATCTCACGGTGATGGAAAATTTGGAGATGGGCGCATATCTGCAAAGAGATCGCGCAAAGAACAAAGCGTCTCTGGAGCGTGTGTTTGGACTCTTTCCACGTCTCAATGAACGGAGAAAGCAGGCGGCCGGCACCCTCAGTGGCGGTGAACAGCAAATGCTTGCCATCGGTCGCGCTCTCATGTCTTCTCCCAGACTTCTTCTTCTGGACGAACCTTCGCTTGGTCTGGCTCCACTTCTGGTTCACACGATTTTTGAAGCCGTTGATCTGATCAACAAGGAAGGGACCACAATCTTGCTGGTGGAGCAAAATGCCAACGCTGCTTTGAAGCATTCCCATCGCGGCTACGTTCTGGAAACCGGCCAGATTGTCATGGATGGGCCGTCGGCTCAATTGGCCTCCGATCAACGCGTTAAAGAAGCGTACCTCGGCGAAAAATAAAGGAGCGCCGGCTTTAGCCGGCATTGTGGGCCGCCGGCTTTAGCCGGCAAAAGTAAAATGAAGTTCCTTGTATCGCTCGCTACTGCACTCAACCGTTGGACTTCCCGCTGGGTCCCCGGATCCTTTTCCATCGCGCTGCTGCTTAGTCTCATCACCCTGATTTTCGCGACGGTTGCCACGCCCCATTCCCTTCCCGAGTGCCTTGTGTTCTGGGGAGATGGATTCTGGGAACTTCTCACATTCGGCATGCAAATGACCTTGATCATGGTGACAGGCTACATTGTTGTCGTATCACCTCCGGTAAATGCATTTCTTCAATGGGTCAGCAGGTTGCCGAAGGGTCCTCATGCTGCGATTGCTTTGACCGCTCTCGGTTCGATGATCCTGGCATGGTTCAATTGGGGCGTCGGAATCCTCGGCTCTGCCGTGCTGGTGAAATACATGGCCAAGCAGCACAAGGAAGTGGATTACCGGCTGCTCGTAGCTGTCGCATATTTTGGTCTTGGTTGTACGTGGCACGCAGGACTCTCTGCATCGGCCCCGATCCTGGTTGCCACGCAAGGACATTTCATGGAGAAACAGATGGGAATCATTCCGCTGTCTCAAACCATCTTTCATCCTTTTAATCTCACGGTAACCGTTGTAGTTATGGCATCGATGACAATGCTTGCCGTTCTCCTTCACCCTCGCAACGCGGCAGACCGTCGAACCGTTTCTCCCGAAGCGCTGAAAAACGTGGGAGTCTTTGATACTCCTGCCGCTCCGGAGGAAAAGAATCTGGCGAATTTTCTCGATTACCGCTACGCATTGAATCTGATCGTGGGTTTGATGGGTATGTACTATCTCGCGACTTATTTTTGGGAACAAGGCTTCGAAAAAATTAGTATTAATACAGTAAATTTAGCGTTTCTAACAGTAGGAATTCTTCTTCACAAGTCCCCCGCTGCTGTGATGAAAGCAGCGGCTGAATCGGCCTCATTTATTTACAACATCGTTTTGCAGTTTCCTTTCTATTCCGGAATGTATGGCATCATCAACGGAAGCGGTCTTTCCAACGTCATCGGAAATGCTTTCGTTCAGGTTGCGACTCCCAAGACTCTTCCTTTGATCGTGTACTGGTATTCCGGGATCGTGAATTACTTTGTGCCATCCGGCGGATCGAAATGGGCGGTGGAAGCTCCCTACATTACGGAGGCGGCAAAAACTCTCGGTGTAGCGTATGACCAGATCGTTGTCGCTTACGCCTGGGGTGACATGATGACCGACCTGTTGCAGCCATTCTGGGCACTACCTTTGTTGGCCGCAGCAGGAATAGAATTCAAAGAAATTCTCGGCTATGAGATGATCGCATTCCTGTTTTACGCTCTAATCGTCTCCGCATTCTTCTACTTCCTCCCCTTTTATTAATGACCGCCGGCTTTAGCCGGCATAAAGGGAAGGCAGGCTTTAGCCTGCCTGTTGATTGGATTGCGTTCCACGTGCGGACTGATATAGTATCTCTTTTCTTTTATGGAACTGATACAACAATTCATCGACATTCTGTTGCATCTGGATAAGCACCTCGCTGCCATCATTCTAAAATATGGCGTCTGGACTTACCTCATTCTGTTTTTGATCATCTTTTGCGAAACCGGCCTGGTGGTCACTCCCATTTTGCCGGGCGATTCGCTGTTGTTTGCTGTCGGAGCATTCACAGCCAATGGAACTCTCGATTTAACTACCATTCTGCTTCTGCTGACGGTTGCTGCCATTCTCGGCGATACGGTGAATTACTGGATCGGAGCTTATATCGGACCGAAAGCCTTTCAGTATGAGGATGCGCGATTCTTTAAGAAGAAATATTTGATCCGTACTCACGAATTTTATGAGAAGCATGGCGGCAAGACCATTATCATCGCCCGTTTCATGCCGATCATTCGCACCTTCGCGCCGTTTGTGGCGGGAATCGGAAAAATGACGTACGGCAAATTCATCAGCTACAACGTATTCGGCGGGATTCTCTGGATCGGTCTTTTTGTTCTGGGCGGCTACTTTTTTGGGAATATTCCCTTCGTAAAAAAGAATTTTACTCTCGTGATTCTTGCCATCATTTTCCTTTCTATCTTGCCCGGTATAATTGAGTTCATCCGCCACCGCAAAAAAGCTCAAACTGAACAAAAGATAACGAAGGAAACGAAGACATAAGTTTTTCACTTTGTTCTCTTCGTTTCCTTCTGTTAAAAAGGGTTATCGCAGAGTACGGATATAAATATTTCCGTTCACAGTTTCGAGCCAAATACTTTCTCCGCCGCCATTCAAGACATAGGTGGCGTGAATTTCTTTGGAATCCGGGTTTTTTTCGTAGGTATGTGATTTGAAATCGGACGTGACTTGATACTCATCCTCTTCCCATCTACCGCGTATATCGATCACCGCGTCGATATTTGCTTTCGCGTTGGCAGGCAGAAAGATGGTGATATCTCCACCGGACGAAGAGAGTCTGCTACGGCCTTTTCCACTGGGACGAAGCTCGGCCATCACATCTCCACCGGCGGTGCTGGCTTCAACGGAACCGGTCAGATCTGTTAGATTGATATCTCCTCCGGCAGTTTTGGCGCGGATCATTCCGCTTCCTCCTTTCAATTGAACGTCCCCACCGGCTGTCTTGGCTGTGACGCTTCCCGTGACTTTTCCGATACGAATTTCTCCGCCTGCAGTTGAAACAGTCGCTTCGCCTCCCACATCTCCCACTTCGACATCTCCACCGGCAGTGCGCGCAATCAGCGTTTTTCCCACATTGCCCACTGTGATGTTTCCGCCTGAAGTGGACATATCCACGTCTCCACTGCAATTGGTCATGCGGATGTCTCCTCCGGAAGTGCGTAGATTGGCTGTGCCTGTTACTTTACCGGCGATCACATCGCCGCCGGAAGTGCTCATTTCTACTCTTCCCTGCACATCCCCCAGACGAATCTCTCCACCGGAAGTGGATCCTTCTATTGTTCCGCGAAAATTGCCCTGCAATTGAAGATCGCCGCCGGATGTGTGCAGATCCGTGTTGTAATCAACCGGGATCTGAATCGAAAAACGCATACGATGCGAGCCCCATTCCGGACGAAAACTGACCCGCACGTTGTTGCCGGTCTGGCTCATCTTGAGATTTTGGAGTTCGTCCGGATCAATACCTTCTGCTTTTACAAATACTTCCGATTTTTCCCACGAGCTGACTAGAATATCTCCTGAACTGATCGAAACTTCCAGCGTTCCCCCTTTGCCAACCTGAAACGTTTGTGTCTTCGATTCGCCGGGAAAGCCATGCTTATGTTTTTCTTTTTCTACTGCAAACACCGAGCATGAAACGATCAACAGAATGATGGTGCAATACAATACTGTTTTCATTGTTTTTGTGAAACCTCCTGAATCAACCATTTCGCCTTCAAACGGACGTAGTCTTCTTCATCCGTCTGGGCTTCTCTAAGAACCTTCACTACTTCCTGGTCCACCAAACGCTCTGTCTCAATGCTCTTGATGGCAGCAATTCTTATCGCTGCATTCGTGTCGTTTACGAGTACATGCAAAAATGCTTTTTTGATCTCATCGTCTGGTTCAAATTTCTCCAGCGCAGCCAGTGCTTCGATTCGAACTCCCGGATTCTCGTCCTTTGTCAGAGCTTGAATCAAAGCTCCCTTGATTGCATCATCCGGTTTGCGCAGTTGCTTTGCATTGAGCGCATTTACCGCGTGCAGACGAATTCCCGGATTCTGTTCATTAATGAGCGCGTACGTTAGAACTTCCTGTATACGCGTGTCATTGATGTTCCCCTTATATGTCATGGGTTTAATAGCTTCGAAGGTAAACTCCACATTGCCATCACTTGCATCTGCATCCTGGAATTTCACGTTCGTGATCTGCGTTTCTCCAGCCGGTTTCGGTAATTGTTCTGTTTCTGCTACGGGCGTGGGCGCAGGCTGATTTTGTGCAGGCTGAAGTACTTTGTATCCGATGATGACTCCAAAGGCCAGACTCGCCGCGGTCGCAAAAGTCAAACGGAAGATCGGCAAATACCCTTGCAGCCGTTCGGTCCAGACATCCTTCCAGGTCTTGCGGGAACGCTCCAACCGGAGCGCCGCACGAAGTTCCAAACGTGCCTCGCTCAGGAGCTGTTCGGAGGCCCTTGGCAGGGCGGCTGCGTCTACTGTTGCATGCAGCTTTTCCATCTGTGCCATTTCCTCAGTGCATTTTTCACACTGAGCCAGGTGAAGCCTCAAATCCTTTTGTTCTTCCTTTGCAAGGTCCCCGTAGATGAGAAGCGGCAACCTTTCGCGATATTCATTGTGATTCATATTAAAAAACCTCCCTCAACTGTCCCCGCAATCTTTCCGTTGCAGTGAACAGATACTTTTTCACTGTTCCTTCAGCGCAGTTCATCATTGTCGCGATCTCGCGCAGCTTATACCCCTCAAAATGTCTGAGTGTAAACACCAGCTTTTGCTGAGGGGACAATGCGTGCATCGCCTGCTCTACGTGCTCTGTGATCTCAGTGTTCAGCGTCTGGCTGTCGGTGGATGATTTATCCGGCAGCGTTTCAGACAGCGAACGTTTTCCCTCTGTCTCTTGATCCAACGAAGCATATTCATAACGCTTGCGCCGGGAACGGTGAGTCAGGCAGACATTGGTGATGATCCTATGGAGCCAGGTGGAAAATTTGCTCTCCATCCGGAATTTGGGAAGCGCCCTGTGAACCCGGATAAAAACCTCCTGGTAAATGTCTTTGGCATCTTCTTCGTTATGCATATACGAAAGTGCCAGTGACAGAACCTGGCGGTCGTATGTCTGTACAAGTTGTTCAAATGCAAGCACATTGCCTCTCTGAGCTTGAATAATTAGCTCGTTTTCCTCTTGCTCCGTCATTACCTTCGCCACTCCAATTAGACCAATAGCGTCGAAAAAGGTTGTATGCAATGCTCCGGCGGCGGCGTAGTCTTTCTACCGTCTCAGGCCGTGTTGCGCAGCCGGCTATGCTTATAACTATAAGCAAAATAGAGCACGAGTCCGACGAGTAACCAGATCCCGAAACGGAGCCAGGTAACCCGAGGCACCTGGTACATCAGGTAGAGGCAGGATGCGATTCCCATCAGTGGAAAGACGGGAACCCAGGGTGTTTTAAAGGCTCGAGGCCGGTCCGGATCTTTGTAACGCAGAATGATGACGCCTGCGCAAACCAAAACGAATGCGAAGAGGGTCCCGATGTTGGTAAGCTCCACGATCTCATTAATGTTTGCGACCGCCGAAATGACGGCAACCACCACACCGGTCCAAATCGTGGTTACATGCGGTGTCTGATATTTGGGATGCACCTTTCTGAAAACCGGAGGAAGCAACCCGTCGCGGGACATCGAAAAGAAGATTCGTGGTTGCCCGTATTGAAACACCAATAAGACCGCGAACATCGAGATGACAGCGCCAAAAGCCACTATGCCCGCTGAAACGTTCGAACCAACATAAGCAAAAGCAGCGGCCAGAGGATCCGCAACACCAAGTTGATTCCAGGGCACCATCCCGGTCAAAACCGCAGCGACAACGATGTAGATGATGGTGCAGACTATAAGAGATCCAATGATGCCGAACGGCATATCTTTCCCCGGATTCTTACATTCTTCCGATGCAGTTGAAATGGCATCAAATCCTATGTATGCAAAGAAAATCAAGCTGGCTCCCACGCCAACTCCTGTAAACCCGTTCGGCATGAACGGCGTCCAGTTCTCCGGTTTGACATATTTCGCGCCCGCATAGATAAAGAACATAAGAATAATGAGCTTGATTCCAACCATAATGTTATTGGTGCGCGCCGATTCCTTCACGCCTATCACCAGCAGCCATGTGACCAGACCAACAACGAAAACCGCGAGAAAATTAAAGATGATCGGTAAGCCCAAAATGGTAGGGTGATTTGTCCATGCTTCGTAGCTCAGCGCCAAACTGGGACTAATTTGACCTCCTGCCGCCAAAACCGCTTCGGCAGCCTGAAGCGCGGATCGGTAATCAGTCGATAGCCACGCAGGAATATGAAATCCGAGTCCATCGCAAAGCTGATGGAAATAAGCGGCCCATGCAATGGCTACAGCTACATTTCCCACTGCGTATTCAATGATCAAATCCCAGCCGATAATCCACGCAACGAGTTCTCCTAGCGTTGCATAAGAATAGGTGTAAGCGCTTCCGGATATCGGGACAAGGGAAGCGAACTCTGCATAACAAAACGCGCAGAATGCGCACGCAATTGCGGTTATTACGAAGGATAAAATGATTCCAGGCCCCGCCCCCAGATGTGAAGATCCTCCTGCCACGGCGGTACCAATTACAGCAAAAATCCCGGTTCCTATGATTCCGCCGATGCCCAGGGCGATCAGATCAACTTTCCCTAGCGTTCGCTTTAGCTGAACTCCTTCATCGGCGTCTTTTAGGATTTGATCCAGATTCTTCGTTCTAAAGAATTGGTGCATACAAGCCTCTCCTTGCCGCTTCCAGCCAACGAACCACTATAACAGAGAATTTAGAGGCCACAAAGGCCACTTTTTTTAACAAAAGAAAGCAAAGGAAACAAAGTTTTTCCTCTTTGGTTTCTTCGTTAGCTTCTGTTAAAACTGCGTTCAGTCCTTTTCTAGCAATGCAAGCACTTTCCGTGCGCGCCCGGCATTCTTACTATCGGGAAACTTTTTGACGAACTCTTGAAGAATCTGTTTTGCTTTTTCGTGATCGTCCATTTCCAGATGGATTTGCGAGAGCAATAGAAGGACATGTTCGGTGGAATCTCCTTCTACATAAGTTTGCAAGTATGTTTCCAGAGTTTGCAGAGCTTCCCGATTTTTCTGCTGATAATATTGTGAAAGCGCCAGCGAGAAATGCGTAGATTCCCTGGCAGTATCAGGTATGGGCGCTTGCAAAACTCTCGTCAAACGAGTTTCAGCCTCCGCATTCATATCACGAAAAAGATACTCTTCTGCAAGTGTTTGAACCGTTATCCAGTCATTTGGATTCAAGCGTTCTTTGTTGATCAGGTCTTGCATCTTTGACAGGTCGGCAATCAGTTCATCCGTTTGGAGAAAGCCTCCGATCCGGTTGATCAACTTTTCGCTGGAATCCAGCACAAGCAAAGTGGGCAGGGTTTCCACCTTATAGTTGGCTGCAAGCCGGGTTCCTTCGGTGCCGTCTTCGATGTTGATCCGGAGCATCACATACTTTTCAGCAAAGTCCACAAACTTTGAGTCGGAATAAACTTCCGCTTCCATCCTGTGGCACCAAACACACCATTCCGCAAAACAATCAACAAAAATGGGTTTTCCCGTTTCCTTCGATTTCGAGATCGCTTGCTGAAAGTCATCGAACCAGATGATCTGCGGGGGGGGTACGGCCATGGCCGATTGCGCAGTAATCAGTATGAAGAATAAGCAGCGGATGGTTTTCTTCATGCCTCTATAATAAGACGAATGCAAGATTTCAACGCTCGATGGGTTGCTTATCAATTGTTTAAAAGGATTGACTCGAGACAATCCAATTCTACGATTTTGCTGCAAGAAGCATTGGCGAAAGTTGCCGACCCGAAAGATCGCCATCTGATTACGGATCTTGTTCTAGGCACAATCCGATGGCGAAAGCGTTTGCTATTTATCATCGGTGAGTTCTCAAAACGACCCCTAAAACAATTAGATCAGGAAGTGTTGTTGATCCTGCAACTGGGCGTGTATCAGCTCCTTTACGCAAATATTCCGCCTCATGCCGCGGTGAATGAAACGGTCAAGCTCTGTAAAATTGCACGCCTGACATCGGCTTCCTCTTTTGTCAATGGAATTTTGCGCGGCGTGCAGGGAAAGATGATGTCGTTGCCGGAACCCACAGAGAATTTTCTGGCAGTCAAGTGGTCCCATCCCGAATGGCTGGTGAATCGCTGGCTGGACCGTTACGGGGAAACGGAGACGGTTGTTTTGATGCAGGTGAACAACCAGCCACCACCGGTGTTCATTCACGTGAATATTCTTCGGGCGCAACCGGAGATGGTTCGTGAGCATCTTGCTTCGGAAGGAGTCACGGTAGAAAACACAATTTTTGGCCCCTCCGTATTCAAAGCGCGCGAAGGAGCAGCGCAAAACACAAAGTCATTTCTAGCCGGTGAGTTTTATATTCAAGATGCTGCCGTTCATCTGCTTGGCCAATTCATGAATCCTAAACCCGCGCACAAGGTTCTAGAAATTGCGGCTGCACCCGGAGGAAAGACATTCCAATTGGCTTCCCGGATTCGTGAGGGGGGTAGCGTAGTGGCAGTGGATGTTCAATGGCGGAGAATGAAAACTTGGAAACGAAATATGGACCGGATGGAAATTCCCAACGTTTACGGAGTTGTTGCGGACGCTCGAAATTTGCCGCTGAACGGATCATTTGATCAAGTGGTCGTCGATGCTCCTTGTTCTACACTGGGTATTATTCGCAGGCATCCGGAGATCAAATGGTGGCGGCAGGAGAGCGATCTCCCCGATCTGAAAACTTTACAATTGCAAATTCTAAATGCATGTGCTAAATATGTGCGAAGTCAGGGTGAACTCGTCTATTCGGTTTGTAGCTTCGAACCGGAAGAAACAGAGCAGGTGAGGGATGATTTTTTGAAGGAGCACGCCGAGTTTTCTTTTCTCCAGGGAATGGTTCTGCTTCCTCACCGCGATCACACCGACGGTTTCTACATTCTGAAAATGGAGCGCCAATAATGGAGCGCCGGCTTTAGCCGGCATAGTGGGTCGCCGGCTTTAGCCGGCCGAGTTAGAGATGACCGATTTTTTGAGGGTGTTGCAATCATTCAAGCGCGATTTTGCCGATCGCATCTTCCATCATGAAGTCATCAGCGCGCGTCCACCGGTATTCAGCGATTTCCCGGGTTCTGTTCCTGCTATCCTGATAGACGCACTTCAGCAGCGTTCCATTGCAAAACCCTACACTCATCAAGCGAGTTCCTGGCAGAAACTGGCCGAAGGCAAAAACATCGTAGTGATTACGCCCACCGCGTCAGGGAAAACGCTTTGCTACAACGTTCCTGTTGTCCAGAAAATTCTGGAAGATCCGAACACCCGGGCCCTTTATCTTTTCCCCACGAAAGCTCTTTCTCAGGACCAGCTGGCGGAACTTCAAAATCTGCTGAATCACGCTGCTCCTGAGGCAAAAGCATTCACTTTCGATGGGGACACTCCTGCTGATGCAAGACAGGCGATCCGCGCACAGGGCCACATAGTGATTACAAATCCGGATATGCTTCACTCCGGGATTTTGCCGCACCACGTAAAATGGCAAAAACTCTTTGAGAATTTGAAATTCATCGTTCTGGATGAGCTGCATTCCTATCGCGGAGTATTTGGAAGTCATGTTGCCAATGTGATGCGGCGTATCAAACGGATTTGCCGTTTTTACGGAAGCACTCCGCAATTCATCTGTTGTTCGGCGACCATCGCAAATCCGAAGGAACACGCGGAACAGATTCTGGAAGCTCCGGTGGAGCTCATTGATGAAAATGGCGCCCCGGTTGGCGAGAAACATTTTTTTCTTCTGAACCCTCCCGTGGTGAATCCTGCTCTCGGCATCAGGCGTTCCTATGTGAAAGAGAGCCAGAGCGTTACGAATTATCTGCTAAGCGCTGGACTCCACACCATTCTTTTCGCGCCAAGCCGTTTGATCATGGAAATTTTGCTTACCTATTTACAGCAAGAACAGGAGAAGATGGTTTTGCAGCAGGGAGAGATTCGTGGATATCGTGGCGGCTATCTGCCTTCCGTCCGCCGCGAAATTGAAGCGGGGCTTCGTTCCGGAGAGATCAAGGGCGTTGTCTCCACCAA
>JBKKAT010000105.1:0-2779 GCA_046714535.1 Acidobacteriota bacterium
CTCCTAACCTCCCCCTTTATAAGGGGGAGGAATCAGCTTCAGCTTTACAGCCTCGATCGTCTTATCTACAACTTTGGGACGTTAACAATTTCTTTCAAACAATCTTCACATTTTATTTCGATCAGTCGAAGTAGCCGGAACGGTGCCGCAACTTAACTCCAGGTTTTTGCGATTTAACTTTGATGGAATGGTGCCCTTCTTTTTTATGAACAGGAGGTTTGTAGCAGAGCAAATATTGATGGTTCAAATCCGAAAGGATTGCATCGAAGCCACGCTTGAAATTCAATGAATTCCCGAAATAAACTCCACCGGTTTCGTCAGCAATCACGGCAAGAAAATCCTGGTATTCTTTCAAAAAATCCAAATCACCCGGTTTATATTGCCGGTCCCTCTCCCGAACCGTTTCCAGCAAGTCGTTGATCGGTCCTCTCGAGCTCACGGAGTAAAAAGTGATGTTGTATCTGTTTAATTGTCCAACCAGTTTTTTGAAATCTTTTTGAAGGTCGTTGCCCCCTTCATCTTCGCATTCCGGAAATTCCCTCGCTGCATCAAATTCATCTCTTACGAGGTCTCTCATCAGATCCGATTGGCGAATCATATCAAAGTATTGGCGCCCCGGATTGGAGGAAATTCCACCCGAGAAAAAGAGAACAACTTTGTGAACATCCGGAGTTTGTTTCTTTATGTATTGATCGAATTGCCGGAGCGAATTCATCCACCCCATCGATTGTCTTTTTTCAAGTAATGCATAGTCGCGGGCAGTAGTACAGAACTCGCCGATGACTTGTGGAACTTTATCTTTGGGCAACCCTCTCGCGTTTCTTAACGCGGCGCCCAGTTCTCGCCGGTTCTTTAGCGCCTCCAGATCACGAAAGTTGTTTGCCGTTATTTTATCGAGCTTAGTCCGAATCAGAACCGGATCCTGACTGCGTTCGACATCCACATTCATCGCTCCCGGGATCAGACTCACCAACGTAATATCCCAGCTTTTCGACAATTGCTCCAAAAACTCTCCAGCCTTTTTCTTGAGGTGTACAAACTCATTTTGCGATGTATTTTCCAAGTCGAACAGAAACACAATCTGCTTGCGGTTCGCATCGGGAACGGTGGGCTTTGTTTGTTCGACTTGTGGGGAAGCGACTCCCTCTGAGGAAGCTAAAGCGGTTTCTTCAAAACAAGTGAGACTCACCTTTTGTCCATCTTCCAGAAGTTCGAAATCACCTTTAGTAAGCCCCATTGCCGGCTTGCCCGATCCATCGGTTGCCTTTACCCAAACCGTTACCGTTGTAACTGTGACTTCGTAGTCTTCGGCGGTAACCGGCAAAAAAAGGGCCAAAATCAAGGCAATACCGAGGATATACCGTGACATGGTCCAAGAATACTCTTTCGGATTGATTGCGGCAATGCGGTTTGCGCCAGGGATCATTACTACTAGATTAATAGATAGAAACGACCATGAGCCCAAAACCGGTTCGGATAGGACGAATGTCTGATGAAGATTTGCTGAAGGTGCGCCTTTGTGATTTGCCGGTTCGCCTGGAAGGATCATTCGTGCAAAAACAGGTCAAACAGTTGTATCGTGAGCTGGCAGCCCGCGAAATTAACTTTAAGCCCCATATTTGGATTTCTGGTGAGTTTTATACTCCGGATGGCATTCCTGGTTTTGCCATTCCCTTTTACCTCACGCATCCGCGATTAATGCGCCTGGAAAGGAAGCAGATGTTTGAAGTGGAAGGGGGAACAGAATACACATTGATGCGGATCTTGAGGCATGAAACCGGTCACGCAATAGACAATGCATACCGAATCCATCTAAAGAGCAGCTGGAGACAGGTCTTTGGATCATTCAAACAGAGTTATCCGGTTTCTTACAAACCAAAGCCAAACAGCCGCAAGTACGTGCTTCATCTGGATTCCTGGTACGCTCAAGCTCATCCCGCGGAAGATTGGGCAGAGACATTTGCCGTTTGGTTAAAACCAGGAAGCCGCTGGCGAAGGCGTTACAGGGGGTGGCCTGCTTTGCGAAAAATCGAATATGTGGACACGCTGATGCATCAAATCGGAAAACAGCCTAGAAAGAACAAAAGCAGACAGTACGATGAGCCGCTATCCGAGCTAAAGATGACGCTGGAACAACACTATAAATTGAAACGGCGGCGCTATTCACTGGAATACCCGCCCTTTTACGATCGCGATTTGAGACGCATTTTTTCAGATGATCCGCGCTTTCGTTCCAGACCCTCTGCTGCAGTTTTTTTGCGAAGATTTCGCAGCGAAATTCGAAACATCGTATCGCGCGGAACCGATGTATATTCCTACACGATTGATCACGTTCTCGATAACATCATTGAACGGGCCAAAGACCTGAAACTCAGAGTGCAGTTTACTGAAAAATTTACAAAACAGGAAACGATCATCATGTTGGCCGTTCACACAATGAATATTGTGCATTCCGGCCGCTATCGCTTCCACTACGGCATGTAACTAATCGTGGATCATGATCATGATCGTAATCGCAATCGTAATCGTAAATCAGTATCCTAAATCGTCTTTATTGATCGATAATGATCAAGATTTCGATTAACGATTAAGATCACGATTACGATCCACGATTAATCAGCTTGAATGGTCGTGGATGATGCGCCACTGATCACCCTTCTTTTGCAGGATCAGGGTAAACCAGCCGTCTGATTTCTTATCTTTCTGTTCTACTGTCCATCGCCCCCACGCTCGCGCTAAACCAGGAGCGAGCTCTTCCACTTGGAGCTGCGAAAAAGAG
>JBKKAT010000106.1:0-3141 GCA_046714535.1 Acidobacteriota bacterium
GTCGTAGACTTCATTGGTTTCCATACCCCACGCGAAAATGCTCTAGTCTGGTAAGTCCCGGACCTCGTAAATACTGAACGTTTCGATGGGTAATCCTGAAAAAGCAAACGGTAAAAAACCGAATCCGTGAGAATAAAATCCGGCTCTGGACTGTGAATTCATTAGCCTGACCGGCAGGCTGCTTGAAACGGAAACAGTTTTCACGATTGAGGATCTGCGCGACAAGGAAGGGAAAAAATCATGAAATCCCGCTGTGCTCGCTTTTACAATCAAATCGCCAGCCTGTGGCGAATTATTTGTGGACAAAAGGTATCGATAGCCTTCTTGATTCATGTAATACCGAAAACTCCACTCACCAACAAACCAAATGGTGTTGCCGGAAAAGCGGGCTTTTAGATCTTTCGCAAATTTTTTATAGCTAATGGCATGCTCATAATCTGCAATTGCCAGCAATATCGAAAGAAGGAAAGTTAGAATGATCATGATGTTCCCCACGATTTTGTTGAATCGAACTTCGGTCGAGGTGAACCGTACTCTTGACGCTAAGAGGAAAACCAGCGGTGGCAAAGCTGGCAGCATGTATCTTCCCGTACCGAATGGAAGCAAAAGGATCGATGTCGTGATCGCTCCAGCTAGCCACACTTTCAGAAACAACCGGTCCGCTGCCGGCAGTACATGGGATTCTGCCTGGAAAGTTTTTCCATTTTCAAATGCTGCAACGATCAAAAACAATCCTGTTGTTGCAAACAGCAAGAGTAATGCAAGTTGGTAGTTCGAGTATTCGTTTAAAATCTCAAGATAAAATGGCCGATTCACTAGCAGGATGACCATCAATGCAAACGCACCTACATATAGAAAAATAGACCTTCCTTTGTTTGAGGCCCTGATCAATAAGAACATTAGAATAAAAAAGAAGGTACCTCCCGTACCGGAAAGGTTTGAGATCATTTTCTGGAGAAAGACATCGAAATTAAAACTCAGGTCTCCATAAAATCGCGAATAGTGTCTGCCGCTCGCAATCAAATGAATACCGCCATGATGCATCCAATTTTCAAATGTCCATAAACCGAAAATCAAAAGAACCGGACATAATACCCAAAAGAGTTTCGTAATGTCTTTTCGGTGCAAGAGCGTGTAACACAGATATAGTGGGATAAGCCCGATCGCAACGTATCTTGTCAAAATTGCAAACGCTGTAAGAATTCCAGACAGAAAGAGCGTTGCAATCCTGGATTGATCCATTCCAAGAATGAAGCACACTAGCGCCGAAAATCCAAAAGCCAGCATGGGAATATCTGTCATCAGGTTTGTTGAATTTACGAGAAACAAGGGAGAGGAAATCAACAAAATGGTTGCTATGAATGGATAAGAGGTAAAGCGGGCTGCTAAAAAGTACATTGAGATAGAGCAGAGAAGAGTAAAAAGAACAAACGTAAGATGAAGTGGCCTTTCTTGAGCACTTCCGGTCAATCTCATGATCCCTGCAAGAACGTAGCTAACCAATGGAGGATGGGACATCGTATCGAATGTATTCGGAGCCTTTGCTGACCTCTGAAAAATCGCAAAGTCATAGTCAACTAAAGTTACTGCGCCGTGGAACGGATCTGTGGGATGTTTCAAGATATTTTCGGCGATTTCAAGAAAATAGACGTCGTCAATGTGAAATGGTTTTTTTGAAAAGCAAATCCCAAACGCCAGGACAATACAAATAATCCAAAGAAGATTTTGTTTGTGAGGCTTTCCCAATTTCCCTCCTGGGATTGGCTGGCAATATTAGAAATAAGTCGCTTTCAACACAAAGGGTATCCCCGTTCCTACGATAAATAGTGAAACGATCGCCAGCCGGACCGGCCTTGAGCAAAAGGAACCCTGTCTCAAGCTATCAAAATTTGGCGTCGAATACCCAATCAAGACCCAATAAAACCAAACGAGTAGATTGATCTGAGCATTAAAAAGTGTAGATAGAAATCTCGGAAAAGATATCAATCCTTTCGTTTGCTCGACATAATGTAACTGTCCAGCTGAACTAAAATAGTCAAAGAAAACCGGAAGTTCCTTTGATTCAGGCTGATACTCCAAGACCGCGCCAAAGCTATAAGGTTTGAGTCTGTATAACATATAGGGATCGTGAAGAAGCAAATTATTCAGAAATGTAAATGACAACAACAAATAAACCCATCGCAGATTCTTCTGTTCAAAACAGACCATTGAAAAAATAGGAAAAAAAACAAACAGATGATTCTCGTGCATGTGCGTGGATAGCATGAAAAAGCCCAGAGCAATGCTGGACGCGGCCCAGAAGATGGAAGTGTCTTTTTGTGACTTCCAAAATTTGAAGAGAGTGATGGAAAGAAGCGTAAGGAAAAACAGCACACCGAGGATTCGTGGAGTAAAAATCTGCAGAATGATCTTGTCAGCGCTCAGCCAGGGAAGCCCGCCGCCAACGAGCCACCAGAAATTGTGAGCATTGACACTGGCGAATGGCATGACGTCCAGTTGAAAAAAGAGAGCATTGAGAATCGGAATAAAATTCCCACTTAATAGAAAAGGCGTGAGTAATAGAAACGAGAATCCAATTGCAAGCATAAAGCACAAAGTGAGTCGTCTCACGCCAAAGTTCTTGAGCGTAGCAACGGCAAGAAGTGGAATAAAAGGATAGGCCAGGGGTTTAGTGAATATTGCCGCCGTTATTAAAAGCCAGGAAACCTCTGGCCTTTTGGCGACAAGAATAATCGCAATTAAAACAAAAAGGCTGAAAATAGAATCTGACTGTCCCCAGTAAGCTGTATTGAAGACAATCCCCGGATTAAACGCAAAAGCGAGAGCGCTGACGGAAGCTATTGAGAAGTTTACCGTCTTTTTTAGGTGTGTAAATAGCAGTATCGAAATAAGTAAATTGGCAACAATGCCTGGAACCTTTACGAGAAATTCCAAAAGAGGATGGTTTGCCTGTAAATCATTCGAAGAAATTCTTCCAATGGTTAGCAGGAAATAAGGAAACACTGGCGGGTAATCAATCTCCGACTGGAGAGCTCTTAGTGTTGGATTGTTCAAGTATGAAGACAAAACTCCATCACGAGCCAGTGTTTGTGCCCAAATTTCATATTGAAGTGCATCCCCACTAGTGTTTGGCAATGAGGC
>JBKKAT010000107.1:0-5332 GCA_046714535.1 Acidobacteriota bacterium
GGCAAGAGTTATTTTCTCGACGAGGTTTCGGGAAATTCGGAAGAATGTCCATCCGGGATCTTCGAAGTCAATTTCTCTCTAGAATAGAGCCTGGCCCAGGTATCAATCCCCTTAAACTCGAGTATCAATTTGAAGTCTCTGTCGAGCAGTGATCCGGCTTCGTCGGATACAGGCTTTCCCTTTTGACCTGTAACTACCCAGAGATCCGTTAGCTTTGGGATTTCTTTCTCAGGAACATACCTCGGGCGGGCGTTGAAAACTTTGAAATAGTAGGACAAATGCCACTGCCGGTCCGAAATGAACGGGTAATTCCGGGGATTATTTTTGACAACGAATCCGGTCACTTCGCGCCATTGAGCCTTCTTGGGAGTTTCATAATAACGGATGTAGGCAAATAGGTGAATCAAACTGAAACAGGCAATCAAAACGACTATATATTTTTTGACGAATGAATGGGGAATTCGATCTAATCCTATCGCAGCTGCCAGTAGAATAGCCGGTAGAGTCACAATCGTATAGCGATTCCATAACATGGGAACCGAAACAAGTGATTTCACATACGGAACCAGGTAAGACACAAGAATCCAGGTGAGGAGAAGGGCAAAACTAAAATAGTAGCGATCTTCCCGGATGTTCTCCGGTTCCTTCTCTTTGTTTTGCAGCAGAACACCCGCGAAAAAGAAAAGCATTAAAAACGCAAAAGTATAAACAGTAAACATGTCCTGACCGAAATAGTCCCAGAAGTATTTAACAAAGGATTTCGGTGATGGTTTCACGATCCAGAAACTTGTCATTTTTGCGAGGTCAAGCATGGGCCCGATCCAGGGGAGAAAGAGAATGGATATCAACGAAAAACCAGTGCCAAAACAGATCAACATTGTTTTCAAGGAACGGCGAGTCAGGAAAATCAGAACGATCACAATCTGGGAAAGAACGATAAAGAATCCGTAATAATGAGTGTAGACTAGCAAGCTTGTGGCAAATCCGTACAATAGTCCGGCTTTCCACGAAGGATTTCGCAAAGCCCGAATAAAGAAGATGAATGAGATGCAAGTAAACAAAAATGCAAGCACGTAACCCCGCGCTTCCTGCGAATAATAAATATTGAAGAAGTTGAAAGTTGTAAAGACGGCGGAGAAAACGCCCACACGCCGGCTATAGATTTCGTTTCCCAAAACGTACATCGCGGGAATGGAAAAAATACCAACAATTGCAGAGAACAATCGTGCGGTGTATTCGTTGAAGCCCACAAGATGGAACCAAAAATATACGAGAAGATGATACAACGGTGGATGAGGATCGCGCCCGATACGCAAGTAGTTCAGGAGCTGTTGAATGCTGTTGCCGGGACCGGTTTGGGAGATCGTAATCAATTCATCCACCCAGAGGCTCTGAAAACTCAGGTTGTGAAGGCGCAGGTAAGCGCCAATCGTCATCAGAAGGATGACCAGAAGAACTGACTTTGACGGACGCCGAATGATAGAGCGTAAATTTCTCAAATTGTTTCCCTGATGTGCAGGCGGGCTGTATTCCTTAAGCCCGCATGCTCCGTTATATAATACATGCCCAATGCTGGAAGGCTTTAAAGGCAGCAGGCGATGGCTTTTTGTCGGTCTTTTGATTGCCTGTCACGTTTATTTTCTTCAAATCTACCCGCTTTTTGTTTCGCCCAATGAATTAAGCCGGCTCGTGTTAACAAGCGCAATCGTCGATGACCGTTCGATTACAATCGATGAAGCGATCAAAAGGTTCGGAAATCCACAGGATAAGGCCTTTTTCAACGGCCATTACTATTCGGATAAAGCGATTGGCGCCTCTCTGCTGGGTATTCCGGCATTCGTTCTGTTGCGAATGCTGGAACGGTTGACCGGAGTGCACTTTTCAGCACAGATGGCAATCTTTTGGCTTCGCGTATTGACCGTCACGATTCCCGCCATCTTGTTTGTTCCTGCACTCTCACGATTCTGGCGGAGATTAAAGCCGGATTCAAAATACATCCCATTCTTCCTCTTCTTGCATCTGTTCGGCACCATAGCTTTTACGTATTCGAGCCTATTCGTCAGCCATTATTTGCTCGGGATGTTCTTATTTGGATCCATTCTTTATTTGAATGAATACAGAGTTCAGCCGGAGCGTCCGTTCAAATACCTGCTTCTCTCCGGTGTTCTTGCCGGTGCGTCTCTTTTGATGGAATTTCCAGCGGCTGTACCGGTCGCTGTGATTTGCTTCTTCGCCCTAGTCACGATCAGAAATCTCAGGCGATTGTCCTGTTTCGCCCTGATGATTGTTCCCTTCGTCATCTTGATTCTCGGTTACAACTATTTGATCTTCGGCACTCCCTGGGATGTTACTTACAGACACATGACGCACTCTTTTCATACCGCAAAACACACCGAAGGCCTGGTCGGAATGAGTCTCCCCAAACTGGAGGCGCTCCATGGACTATTGTTCAGCCGGCACCACGGGTTGTTTTTCCTATCTCCTTTTCTCTTGCTTGCGTTGGGTGGTTTTTACCGGATGCTGGCGACCGAAACCTGGGCGTTCCTGGCAAAGTCATTTATCTGCATCACTCTTGCGACAATTCTGACTTACAGTGGTTTTAGTTATTGGGTTGCGGGATGGAATTTTGGTCCGAGATACATTACGCCCGTTCTTCCTTTTTTATCGACGGCTGCATTCTATTTTGGCGATGAACTCATGCAAAAATCCTTTCTGCACCGAACAGCAATCGTGGCGGCCGGCATCTGGTCCGTGCTCTGCGTTACCATCGGCACCATAACTTTCCCATTTCCTCCCGATAATTTACAGGACCCGGTCTTTTTTTTGAATTTTCCGTTAATGTTAAACGGAGCAACGGGTAAAAATCTTGCGGGAAATCCGTGGTTCTTTTTTGTCTTGCTTGCTTGCGCTCTGATGGTAATGACAATCCGCGATCGGACAAAGCAAATCGACTTTTCGCAATTTCTTCACGCCCTTGCGCCGGTCGGTCTTGCGTCCCTGCTATTTCTCGTTGCCTTTTTCAGCAGACCAGCGCCCTCGGCAATGGAATACTATGCGCGGGGATCCGTGTACCTGTATATTGGAATGTTCGAGCAGACTTTAGTTGAAATGCAATCAGCCCTTGCAGCCGGACCCGATTCAAACACGCGCGCACTGATAGAGAAAAGGATCACGGATCTCCATCGGGTTCTGAACCGATGACTCTATATCTAACCATCCTGATTCCGGCTTTTAACGAAGCGAAACGTTTACCGGATACCCTTCGAAGAATAGAGAATTATTGCCGCGCATCATTGAAAGAAACATATGAAATCCTTGTTGTGGATGATGGAAGCACGGACGATACCGTTTCGCGTGTTGAAGAAATGAGAAGCCAATATCCAAACCTGCGAGTTCATCATTACGAAAAAAATCAGGGCAAAGGATATGCTATTAGAACAGGGATGCAGCTGGCCCGCGGGAAGTATATTCTGTTTTCCGATGCGGACCTTTCGACTCCCATTGAAGAAATGCAAAGCTTTTTGAAAAAACTGGATGAGGGCACGCGCATTGTTATCGCCACCCGGAAAAGAACAGGCGCCCATATTCTGAAACATCAACCTTACTGGCGAGAAATGATGGGTAAGATTTTCACATGGGTAAGCAACCGGATCCTGGGATTGGATTTTAGCGATCACACCTGTGGATTCAAGGCGTTCGAAGCCGCAGCAGGAAAAGATGTATTTTCACGCCAGAGGATTGCCGGATGGGCTTACGATTCCGAAGTTCTTTTTCTGGCCAGGCGGTCAGGATATGACGTTTATGAAATACCGGTAAACTGGATCAACTCTCCTGAAAGTAAAGTCCAGGCGCTTCCAGCCGCCGTTACTTCTCTGATCTCGTTGTTCCAAATCAGATGGAACTGGTTCAGTGGTAAATATGGTGAAGCCCAGTGAATCTGGAAGAATACCGGCAGATGTATGAACTCGAAAATACCCACTGGTATTTTCGTGGAAAAAGGACTCTTGTAAAAAAAGTCCTTTCCCGGATGCTGGTTCCTGATCCCAAGCACAAGCTTCTGGACGTTGGCTGCGGTACGGGTAACATTCTTTTGATGTTACAAGAATTTGGAGAAGCGTTTGGTGTGGATTCATCCCCGCTTGCGCTGGAATTTTGCCGGACGAGACACCTTTCCAGACTTCATCAAATTTTACCGGATGACCGGCTTCCTTTTCCCGAAGAATCGTTCGATGTCGTTTGCGCTTTTGACATGCTCGAACATATTGACGATGATCTTTCCGTTTTAAATGAAATAAAGCGTGTTACACGAACGGATGGAAAGATTCTGCTGATTGTTCCGGCGCATCCTCAGCTCTGGAGCGAACACGATGTCGCTCTTCATCACAAAAGACGCTATACCAGAAAACAATTTGAGCTCCTGATTCGCGATGCAGGTCTGACCTGCGCGCGTATGACTTACTTCAACAGCCTTCTTTTTCCTCTTGCTCTCGCTTACAGAACTTTCAAGAAAATCTTGCCGAAAAAGGAATCGACGGCTGTTCAATCTGAGTTCTTTGTCCAATTGCCTTCCCTTGTGAACGCCACATTGCTGAAACTTTTTGAAATGGAAGGAATCGTTCTTCCCAGGCGGAACATTCCATTCGGACTTTCCCTGTTAGCGGTGTGCCGGAGACCTTAGAATCAAACAAGATCCTGGCTGACTGGCAGCGCCCCCTCCGTTCGGCTACAATATTCGTACGAGGGAAAACAAAACGAGACGAGGGGATGGTTCGTGAAAACTCCTGCTCTTACGTTAGTTTTGTTCCTTTTTTCCTTTTCCATCTGTTTTGAGGGTTATAGCCAAGAAGAGGAAAAAACTCCCGCCGAAGAAATTCTTTTTACCGAAGTTCAAGTCGTGACGGCCGCGAAGAGACCTCAAAAGAGATCAGACGCTCCGGCAGCGGTCATTGTGATTACTGCAGAGGACATCAAGAACTCCGGGGCTCGCACCATCGCCGAAGCGGTGCAGTATCGGGCCGGTATCAACGTGATCGGCCAGTCGGGCATCAACATTCGCGGGGTTGGCGGGACTTAACAAAGAGGAAGCGGCGGGTCTCTTTACTTTTTCGGCTTACTCGTATGAAGGAAACGACTTGGTTGGTGAAAATGATTCTCTACGCGCGTACGATTCTTTTGCAAAGTTGGAATGGCGCAATTTTATTTTTTCCGGAGGATATCGGCATAACAAACAAGAAATCCCCGGTCTTAGCGGCCTCGCTCCTAACTCTTTTATAGAAAGGTCTGATGGTTATGGCTTTGTTCACTACGACAGGGTTCTATCGGACGACTGGTC
>JBKKAT010000108.1:0-3769 GCA_046714535.1 Acidobacteriota bacterium
TACTAGTAGCATATGATACTAATATAACAAACAAAATGCAAATCGGGAAGTGATGATCGCCGGCTTCAGCCGGCATAAATGGCCGCCGCCGGCTTTATTTAGCCGGCCCTCCCTATTTTTTCTTCCAGCCAGGTCCGCGAATGACGCGTCCTGGAGTTGCGCCTGTGTGTTCGCCGTTCTTCAAAACCTGCACGCCGTTGACGAAGACATGATGCACGCCGGTTGAGAATTGATGCGGTTTTTCAAACGTTGCATGATCCTTTATTGCCGCAGGATCAAAGATGGCAATGTCTGCGAAATAGCCTTCTTTTAGCTGACCCCGTTTTACCAATTTGAGATTCATAGCGGGAAGAGAGGTTAGTTTACGAATCGCTTCTTCCAGCGGGATGAGTTTTTCTTCGCGAACGTATTTTCCCAGCACACGCGCAAAGGTTCCGTACGCGCGTGGATGCGGATTCGATTTCAGAAATGCTCCTTCCGGCTTCAATGAAGCTTCATCCGAACCAAAACTAAGCCAGGGCAACGCAATCTGTTTTTTGATGTTCTCTTCGGACATCACAAAATACACCGTTCCGACGCGGCTATCATCTTCGATGACAAGATCCATTGCCGTTTCCTGCGGCGATTTTCCACGCATCTTTGCAACTTCTGCCAGTGTCTTGCCGGTAAGAGGTTTCAGTTTTTCATTCTTGAATGCAACCAGTAGAAGGCGATCCGCAGAACCTGCCAGATAAAACATATTCTCCCAATCTTGCGCGTTTTCAGACATTTCTTTTTTTACGCGTTCGCGTATTGCCGGATCCTTCAAGCGTTCGACCCATTTCTTATGACCTCCTTCTTGAACCCAGGGAGGCATCGCCGCATCGAGTCCTGTTGCTCCGGCAGGGTAAGGGTACAAGTCGGCGGTTATTTTCAGGCCTTCTGCGCGAGCGGCATTCACTTTGCTGACGACTTCATCCATTTTTTTCCAGTTCGGTTCGCCTCCTGCTTTCAGATGGTAGATTTCGGCAGGAAGTTTTGCTTCGCGGGAGATTCGGATCAATTCATCCACAGCTTCCAGAAGTTTGTTTGCTTCGCTCCGCATATGCGAGATATACATTCCACCGTAACCACCCGCGACTTTGCAAAGCTCAATCAACTCTTCCGTTTTCGCATAAAAGGCCGGTGCGTAAATCAACGAAGAACAGACGCCCATCGCTCCTTCTTCCATCGCCTGGGCAACGAGCTTTTTCATTCGTTCCAATTCTTCGTTCGTAGGCGCCCGGTCCTCATACCCGATTTCATGGATTCGAATGGTGGTAGCGCCAACAAAGGAAGCGACGTTGGTTGAAATTCCTTTTTTTACGAGGAAATCCAGATATTCACCAAGCGTGGTCCACTCGATTTCATATTTGATATCGAATTGGTTCTCCTTCGCTTCCTTTTTCATGGAATCGTTCAACGGGCCCATGGACCATCCTTCACCCATAACCTCCAGCGTGACCCCCTGACGAATATCGCTTTGGGAATGGCCGTCTTCGACGAGTGATTCTGTTGCCCAACTGAGCATGTTGATAAATCCGGGAGCAACCGCTAAACCCTTTGCGTCGATTTCGGTCCGGCCTTTGCCTGAAATTTTGCCGACTGCAACGATTTGATCTCCGCGAATCGCCACATTTCCCCGGGTGGGAGCGGAGCCAGTGCCGTCGTAGATCACGCCATTGCGAATGACGATGTCGTATTCTTCCTGTTCGGCCGATGCGAGACAGGAAATTGTCAGGAATATTCCCATAGCAATGATTACTAATCTATTCATACTAACTCCTTAAGAAGGCCGGCTGAAAGGCCGCGCTCATTTGTTTAGTATCCGCGTAGTCGTGCAATTGCCCATTCATAGAGCTGGCAATATCCGTAGGCAGAGTGCTTCCACGAAAAATCCATGTTCATTCCGTGAGTCTGAATCGCTTTCCAACTATCCGGATCGTTGAAATAGATGTAAAGAGCCCGCCGCAGCGCATTCCAAAAGTCTTCTACGGCAAAATCATCAAAAGTAAAACCGGTCACGCTGTCCTGAACGGTGTCCGCAAGACCACCGGTCGCGCGAACAACGGGAACACATCCGTATCGCATCGCGATCATCTGTCCCAGACCGCATGGTTCAAACCGCGAAGGCATCAGAAATATGTCACTTCCACCGTAGATGAGGGGGGCAAGCTCTGGCGCGTATTTCAGGATGATCGTCATTTGTCCCGGATGGGTTCTGGCAAGTTTTGAGAACATATCTTCGTATTGCTTCGTTCCACTTCCAAGAACTACGCACTGCACTTCTTTTGGAAAATTGTTTAAGACTGCGTGAATCACTCCACCCGCGATGTCGAATCCCTTTTGATAATCCAAACGGGAAACAATCGAAAGCATGGGCACGTCATCATGAACAGGGAGTCCGAGTCTTTTTTGGAGCGCACGTTTGTTTCCGATCCGGTCTTCGATGCTTTCGACATTGAAGTTTTTCACCAGTTGCGGGTCGGTTGCCGGATTCCACACATCGTAATCCAGACCATTGAGAATGCCATGCACATCGAAGTGGCGATATTGGAGAAGCCGTTCCAGTTTTGCCCCGCCGTCCGGTGTCTTGATTTCACGCGAATAGGTGGGACTAACAGTATTGATCATAGTGGCGTGATAGATTCCACGTGCCATGAAATTCACATATTGCCAATCCTCTTCAACCAGTGGTTCCACACCGGTTCCAAGATAATGAAGAACAGACCGCGCAGATTTTCCTTGATGAGCCAGGTTGTGAATTGTGTAGACCGTGGGTAGCCCGCGATAGAAGGCGTCGATCTGGCCTGTCGTTGTCAGCCAGGTCAGCGCGGGAGCCGTGTGCCAGTCATGACAATGAACAACGTCCGGACGCCAGTTTAAAGCAGAAATCAATTCCAGCGATGCGCGACTGAAGAAAGAAAATCGATAAGCATCATCGTTGTACCCGTAAATTTCGCTACGATCGAACAAATTTTTTTCGGCGATAAAATAGATCGGGACTTCCGATCCAGGCAATTGCCCTTGTAGGACGGCGACTTTCAGCACTCCGGAGCCTGTTGGAACTCGCAGTTCTCCGGGAAGAAGCTTCAATTGCCATTTTCCCGTTTGAAATGCCTGCTCGACGGTTTGATAAGCAGGCATGACCACCAGAACCTCGTGGCCAAGACCCTGCAGCGCCTTCGGTAATGAGCCACAAACATCCGCAAGACCTCCCCGTTTCGCAAAAGGAGCGACCTCGGCTGCAAGAAACAGAATTTTTAGCGGAGTCATTCGCCGTATCATATCATTAAGGTCTTAACGCAAAGACGCAAAGGCGCAAAGAAAATGATTTATCTGGATAATGCTGCGACAACTTTTCCGAAGCCGCTCGAAGTGTATGAACAAACTTTCCGGTTTATGAAGGAGGGGGCGGGAAATCCTGGCCGGGGAAGTCATCATTTTTCGACAACATCCGGAGAAATGGTTGAGAACACGCGAAGGCAGGTGGCGCGATTCTTCGGCATTGCAGATCCTCGGCGGGTGGTTTTCACTTACAACTGCACCGATTCGATCAACATGGTCTTAAAAGGCTATTTGCGCCCGAAAGATCATGTAATTACAACTCACCTGGATCACAATTCCGTTTCCAGACCGCTGGAAACGATCGTTCAAGAAAAACAGCTGCATCTGACCCGGCTTTCCTTTGGCTCCGGTGGGGCCATCGATCCGGCGAGTCTTGAAAATGCAATCCGCAATAATACTACAT
>JBKKAT010000109.1:0-4017 GCA_046714535.1 Acidobacteriota bacterium
GTGGACGACCAGGCATTCAATCTTAGAAATCCACCATGTTGGATCACCGCCTCAAGGAGATCTTTCTTCACCGATTCCCGCGTGGCTTCCCAATCTATGATGGTCGCACCGGGTGTGTTCATACCGATTCCTGCTTGCAAAACCAGGTAGCCTTCCAACTGCTCTTTTTGCCAGAACAAAAAGCGGTACCGGGATAACGGATTCTGAAAGCGCCACGTGTAGTATTCTGCGTCTCGAACATGCCGGATTCGTGAATCGATGTGCAGGCATCGAACCAGCTCTGACATTGCTTCAGGGTGCGGGCATGATTCGACAGCAATAGGATTTGCTTCACCGCAGTCCTTTTTGTGCTTGTCTAAAACATGAAATGGTCCCTGTCGCTTGACGGAGGCTAGAATTTTCTCAAATCGTGTCTGAGGCGCGGGTGATTTTCGTCGCATCCTTTTCATAGGACCGATATGGCGCCATCCTGTCTTCAGTAAGCCGGGACAGGATTGCGCTCCTGCACTTAACGCAACCGTATGCGTGAAGCCTTCCTGAGCCAGGTCTTGCAAAATCAATCTCATGAGTTCTACAAACAGACCCTGCTTCCGATGTTCCGGAGCTACAACACCATCCGCGGCACAGGGCCACACTGCTGTTTTCGCCTCATCGCCATACTGCCATTTTGTGCCGAACATTCCGAGCATGCCTACTGCTTTCTTGCCCTGCATGGCGATGCGTATGATAGGCGAACTTATGTACGGATTCCGTTCATACTTCCAGTTGAAATACGCGAAGTGATCACCCATGCCGACAGCCCACTGATGTCTTTGGAGTTCCATCAACTGCGCTTTCAGATCGGGTTCATATTTGATGAACTGGTACGCATCCTTCATGAAATGTTTCCGCTAACTCCTGCTATTTTACCGTAGCAGATCAACACATCACTTCTTCAAATTGTGTAAAATGCTAGAATGACGGAATTAATCCTCGCAAACCGCGAGCAGAAAACCGCGAACTGTGGGGAGCCTCTCGTCTCCGCTCTGCTGCTAACCATTGGAGAATCGACAACGGCGAACGCTCGCGAAGGACTTCGCCGGCAGACGGTTCCTTTGCATGAAAATCTGGTAGTTGTTGAGAATATCCATCCATTCAGCAATGCCTTTAATCAAGGAGTTTCCAGGATCGGTTCTCCGTTTTTTATCCAGTGCGATGCCGATATGATACTGGACGAAAACTGCGTTGAAGTCCTGCTGTCGAAAATGACCGATCGGACCGGGATGGTAGTTGGGCTTCTGAAGGATCCTCTTCAGGGCAATGTTCAAGGTGTAAAACTCTACAGGACACATTGTTGCAGGCTTTTTCCAATGCTGGACAGGATAGACTGTGAGAGTTTCTTGAAACATCAACTCTTAAAGAACGATTGGGCTGTGACAATCGTAAAGGTGACATTGGGAACGCATGATCCCGATCCAAAAGATCTCCTCTATCAGTTTGAAAGGTTCAAATTTATGGCCGCGAAGATTCGGGCGAGAAAGCAATGGCCTGATCTTGCGAACCGCATCATCAAACTGGTTCGAAGCGAAAATCAAGAAATCGTGACGATGGCGGTTTCCGCTATGATCTGTGGATACCATTTGACCCAAAAGAATGACTATTTGGGGCGCTTTACAAGCTCCGTTGATTATCGTTTATGGCTCGACATTTCGTCGCGCCTCCCGATCTCTGAGCTCAAGAGCGGCTCAACCAAACTCCATCCCCGGTTCGGTATGTTCAATTCTTTCATTGGTTATTGGAATGGCCTCCGGATTCGAAGGAGTTTTGGAAAATCGCAGGTGGATAAGCTCATCCAGGATCTTCATTCGGATCAATTGTTCCGCTGGGCATATGTACTCGGGTTCGTTTCGGCGTTAACAAATGTTTCCGAGACAATCCCGCAGAATTTCCTGACGCGCACTTTTCGCATGATTCCCTTCCTTATTTATTTGCGTAAAAAACTGAATCACCACATCCATTCGTGCAATTGACTATGAGTTCTTCCCTTGTGCCGCAGCTTCCCATCCTGCTCTTATTCAATGAGGCAAGTCGGTAAAGGTGTGCGGTCTGATTGGAACTTTCAGCTTTGATGGTTTAACAGATGACGAGCTAGCGTCGACCGCTCCTTTAACCGCACTCCTGAAGCGGAGAGGCCCTGATGATGAACGCTTTTGGACTGACGGAAAGTATTGTTCCTTTGGCTTCAGGCGTCTCGCCATCCTGGATCTCACGAGTGCCGCAAACCAGCCGATGGTGTCATCAGACAGCAACTTCGTTCTTTTAATAAACGGAGAAATTTACAACTTCCAGGAATTACGGAAAGAGTTGATAGCTCTTGGATTTCGATTTGAATCCAGCGGAGATTCGGAAGTTGCGCTCTATGCGCTCATTGCCTGGGGAAAAAAAGCTTTCGAACGCTTCAACGGAATGTTTGCCATTGCATTTTTCGACATCCGGAACAGGAGGCTTCTGCTGGCCAGAGACCATGCTGGAATCAAGCCTCTCTATTATTTGTTGGGACGTTCCGGAATTGTATTTTCCTCGCAATATGATTCTCTGATGGCTCATCCCTGGGCCAAAGACTTGCGAATATCCACCGACGCTCTGGCTCTTTATTTTCGGTTCGGTTTTATTCACGCGCCTTACGCGTTACTTGAAAACACGCACATGCTGGAACCTGGAACCTGGCTGGAAATAGAAGGTAGCGGCAAGGCCGTTCCAGGCAGATTTTTTGAATTTCCCATGTTCTCAAAACCCGAGTTGTCGGGAGAACAAGCATTCGAAGCGGTCGATGCGGCAATCACCAGCGCCGTGCGGCGTCAAATGATCAGCGATGTTCCGGCCGGGGCTTTTCTCTCGGGAGGCATTGATTCTCCCTTGATTGTCTCCAGGATGAGGGCCGTGTCCGGCGCGCCTTTTCCTACCTTTACGCTGGGCGCAGATCATGATCGGGTCGATGAATCGGAAGATGCGAAGGCCTATGCAAATCACCTGGGAGTCGAAAACACCATCGAACATATGACTCCATCGGTTGCGGAAGATATGTTGAGCGATGTCATTTCTGCCTGTGGAGAGCCCTTTTCCGATTATTCCATTTTCCCCACGATGTTCATTTCCCGGTTGGCCCGAACAAAAGTAAAAGTTTTGCTATCCGGTGATGGAGGAGATGAACTCTTCTGGGGTTACTGGGAACGGGTCTCTGAAGTCATGAACAAACTTCGGGTGTTCCAGAAACCTTACTGGTACCGGCGGACGAGACAGATTCTGGAAAGGCATATGCGACTTGGTCATGGGTTTGCGGGACATCAATCGCGGACTATAGGCCATTACTACCGCAGGATTCATTCAAAGCTGCCGGAGAATTTTGTACGTCGAATCTTTCCCGGTGGGGAATTCCCCTCTGGCTTCAAACTCTTTGATTTCAGCGGAGTGGGAAGCGATGAAACAGCCAACTGGATCCGATGGAACGAATTTACTGGCTTTCTTTCCATGGTTCTACTTAAGGTAGATCGAGGAAGCATGTTTCACTCTGTAGAAGTGCGAGTCCCTTTCCTGGATCGGGAGGTTCTGGATGTTGCTCTCAGAATCAACTGGGAGTCCTGCATTGACATGAAGAATGGATTGGGAAAGCTACCGTTGCGGCACGCGCTTTCCCGTTCCGTATCTTTTCAAACACAAACGAAGCGAGGGTTCACCGTTCCAATGGACAAATGGCTCAAAGGGATGTTCCGGCCGATCTTTCAGGATATGGTGCTTGGTCGAAAGGAAATCCTGGGTCACCAGTGGGACTGTGAGGCAATCCAGGAATTGTTTGACGCTCATCTAAATGGTCAGAAATCCCATACCTGGGCCTTGTGGCTCCTCTTAAGTTTGGCGCTTTGGGAAGACAGGCATTTCAAAAACCGTTCTACTGTTTTGGAAAGAGTTCCGCATTGAGACTAACGTTTATTATCACCATTGATGCAATTAAAGATCTTTCCTATCTGGACATTCTGGTTC
>JBKKAT010000110.1:0-8901 GCA_046714535.1 Acidobacteriota bacterium
GTGTAAGGTCGTGCTCGGCCGCGACTACCGCTAGTGGCTAGCCACTAGTCACTAGCCACTAGTCACTAGTCACTAGTCACTTTAAAAAGGAGGAACTATGGCAAACGATTTTGAAATTGTGCCGGGAGATGGGTCTAATACTGTAGATGAAGTGTTTGATGCAATACCCGATGATGCCGAAGGTCATGCGGAAGCAGCTGCGGAGGCGCAGGAACGGACCGATGAAGCTGTTGCGGCCGGTGATTATGAATCCGCTGCAGAGTTTCGGGCAACGGCTGAGGAAGAAGCGGGACAAGCCGGTGACGACAGCATGCTGCACGGAAGCAGTTCGACTCACCTGGATGTCGCCGATGAACAGCAGGATCAGGCCGAAGCTTTGCAGGAACGATCCGCGGAGCATGCAGCAGCAGGTGATTACGAAGCCGCCCGTCAGGACGCAGCGGATGCCGCGACTTATCACTCCTACGCCGATCAAACCGCCGGCGGAAGCGACCATTCCGGACTGGCGGAAAAAGAAGAGCAGCAGCTCGACTGGGCTGCATGGGAACAGGATACGGCGGATGGATACGCTCAGGATGCTGAAGCTTACGCAGCGGCCGGCGACATGGAACACGCCGAACAATATGCAGATGCCGCAGCCGTTCATCAAGATTCGGCTGATGCTTATGGAGATGCCGGTGAGCATGGTGGCGATTTGGCAGTCACGGATCCCGCGTCACAGGTAGTGGATGACGGATCAACAGCGGAATAAGAAGAGGAGAAGGGCGGACGAGACAGGGGAGCGCAGGCTTCCAGCCTGTATAGGGTATCGCAGGCTTCTAGCCTGCAATGCGGACTGGAAGTCCGCGCTGCCCTGCTTCTTGTTTCTCCTCTTGACTATCTTCGGATGCCAGAAACAGGCGCCGCATTTCCCTGAAATACCTCCTCCGCCTCCCGAGATTTTGCAGGAACCGATTCAAAAACTCGCACAGGATGCATCAGAAAAAATCCGGCTCACTCTGAAAAACAACACCGCTTCCACGATTGAAATCCTTCGGCTGGATAGTCATGAAATTTTTCCGGCGGCAGCGTTCACATTCTTCACAAATGGGTTGACCACGCAGCTTGCCAGTCGAGGAGTTCAGAAAACCCCCGGCATTTGGAAATTGGAAGGAGATTTATCAAAGCAGCACGGTCAGATTGTTTTTTCTTTCGCGATTTTCAAAAACGAAGAACGCATTTCCACAGATTCTGTCAGTGTTCCAGATGATGAGCGTCTGCAAAACACGCTGGCTCAGTTCGAACCCTCGGAAAAAATTCACGATCACGTTTCCCATAAAGAAATGCCGGTTCCAACTCCCCTTGTTGAGTTGAAGGAAATTCCACTGGATGTGGCTGAGAATTGTCAGGAAGCAGGAGGCTGTTCCTTGCTTCTACTCTATTCGGACGTTCTGGTGGAGCGGAACTGGCAAACCGGAAAGGAACGGTCGATCCCTCTCCCCACCACCGCTTCCCAACGGTCGCGCGCGCCTTCCGGCAAAATCCTCAATATGCAAAACGTTCTGTTTATTGTGAGCAACCAGCTTGTAACTCCAGCAGTTTTCCAGCACAACCTTACTCAAACCTCCGGACGACTTCCGGGCCGCTTGCCAAAACCAGAATCAGGCTTGAACACTTATGCATTATCGGAAGGACGTTTTTACGATTTTTCAGAGTTCGGTCCAAACGGACTGGCGGTTATCGATGTCAAAAACCGGCTTCATGTGGCAGATCAGGGGAAACTGACGTCAGCTGAACAAATGGCCGGCGGAACGATTTACGTCGCGCCTCCCTATATATACACATCTTCACCGTCTTTACCGGAAAAAGGGCAGGACTCAATTCAAAAGTTTCTTTATAAAGATGGACTTGTCAGCCTGGAACAGAGTCAGAATATAGAAGGAAACATTTACGACATTGTGATCACCGATCTCAATCAGGACAAACAACGCGAGATGCTGGTGACGGTTCGCAATCCGAGAGGCATCTTCATAGAAGTCCATGATCCGTTTTAGACCACATCCATGAAATTCAGGATTCTTCTCTTTCTCGTTCTCACCATCGCTGCGACCGCTCCCGTTTTTCCGGTATTGAAACCGCACTACGGGGGAAATGCAAAAATATCGGAAGATCTTTCCTCCGGCCTGGGCCAAATCCGGCTGTTTGAGAATCAGCAGGATGTTCTAAAAACTTTTTATCCGCTTCGATTTACAATTCAGGAAAACACTTTGCGCGTGGATCTCTCAGCCTGGCCTGCAGACAAAATGACGGAGCTGGAAAAAGCGATCGCCTCCCTCCAGGATGAAACAAATTCCTGCCACTGGATTCTGGATTATCCCAATTTTCATCACGATCATGCAAACAGTGTGGCGATTGAAAAAGATCAGCTGGTCCTCAAAACGGGTGAGCCTGAATACTTGTTTTCGCTCGCGCAATCACCCTGTCTGATCCCGCAAAAAGTTTCGTACTTGATGCCATTTTCCAAAACACAATTTGGATACGAAGCGAATCCGGATTGCATTGCCGGTCGTCCGTTTCTTGATTCTATTTCGCCCGTGGCAGTCGATCCTGTAAATCCGTACCTGGGCTTCAAATTAAATGAAGTGGACGCTTTTTTGATTCCCGAAGAAAAATTCCGCGAGATCAGCACAGACGAACAAATCCAAGTAAAATCCGGACCGCGATTTTTCGTGTATTTCAAGTCTGAAAAAATCACTGCCGAACAAATGCTTCCTTTAACGTCGGCACTCGATTTAACCGAAATATCCCGTGCTGTCTTAAACGAACATGCTGAAATACTTCTCAAACAAAAAGCGATTTCAACCACGAACGTATGGAAATCGCCTGTCTACTTAAAAATCCCTGAAGAAACACCTTTTCGTCTTGTGGGAGACCGGATCAGAATTCAACTCGAAAACGCCGGATTCGTTTTTTCACCCGCCTCCACAAAAGCCTTGCCGCAGGGGGCTCCCATGCTGGAACTTGTAGTAGCGGCGATCAATGAACCGGATCTCGATCTTTTTCGATACCGGTTGTTTCACAAAGATACGCAGGGTTCCGCCGGGACAAGCTGGTTTGAAGAATGGGATGACCTGGAAGCATCCGGCAAAATCGTGCCGTTAATGCTCTACGAATCCAGAATGGCAATCCGGAAAAATATGATCGATGTGCGCGTTGGGATGGAAGGGATGCCTGATTTTTCGGAAGCCTGGATTCTACAGGCGCCATGAAACTTTCGCTGAAAATAACTTTCTTCCTTTTTGTAATGACCGCTTTGTTCATCGCTGTTCTCGCGGCGTATTTCACATCACAAATCAACCGGAATTTCAGAGATCAGGCGGACCGTCTGCTGAGCCAGAGCGTGACGCTCACGGAGCAAAGGATTGAACTTTCCAAGGAACAATTGCAAGCAGAGCTGAATTCACTCGCTGAATCGCTGTTCATGGAGAACGAAAACACGCTCGCAGCGATGCTTTCAGACCCACCAAACTACAATGCAGAGGTCATCGGGTTCGCAGAAAAACTCCGCCGCCGCACGACGCTTAACTTTCTGTATCTGGTTTCTTCCGGTGGAAAAATGCTGAGCAACAGCCTGGAACCGGCGGCATTCGGAAAAATGGACCTGCATCCGGATCTACCGGTGGACGAAATTGTTTTTGTTCTTGAAAACACTGCTTCGATGGAATTGAAGAAACAGCTGAAATTTGGAAAGCATTTAATTTTCCTGCGTGGTGGATATTTTTTGAAAGATAAAATAGGCAGGCTGTCTCTTTCCGGTTTGCAACTCGCATACAGGGAAGGAAATCCTTCGGCATCTTCAAGCGTTCAGAACGAACCGATGTTTCTCACGGAAACAATTCATTTCAATGACTTCTATGGAAAACCGCTGGCTGTTTTAACTGTTTCCGCTTCGCAGCAAAAATTGTTGGAACAAAAAGAAGAAATCTTCCAGAACAGTTTGTACCTTCTTGGCGCATCTCTGTTTTTTTGTTTATTGATTGGATGGTTGATCTCCTTATCGATTAGCCGGCCGTTGCATCATTTAACTCTAGCAGCCCAGGAGATGTCTTCGGGAAATTTCGATGTGCGGGTGGAGCAACAGGGAGACGGCGAAATTGGAAAATTGATTCACGCGTTCAACACGATGACGGAACAACTTGAAAAAAACAGACAGAAGTTAATTCAAACAGAACGAATTGCGGCCTGGCAGGAAATCGCCAGACATTTAGCGCATGAGATTAAGAATCCGCTCACTCCCATCAAAACTTCGATCACCAATCTGCGTCTGGCGATGGAGCGGGCGCCTGAACAATTTCCGGAAATTTTCCGTGAATCGAGTGAAAGCATTATCGAAGAAGTCGAGGCCTTGCGCCATCTCGCGGATGAATTTGCAAAGTTCGCGCGGTTGCCGGCTCCGCAAATGGAAATCAATCAATTGAATGAAACAGTCCAGAGAGCTGTCTCGCTTTACAAGAACAGCATCCCGGCGAACGTCACATTGAATTGCATGGCCGGCCAGGTTCCTGCCTTTCCCTTTGATTCCGGACAAATCACACAGGTCACACAAAACCTTTTGCAGAACAGCATGGAAGCTCTCGCGGAAGGGGGCGAAATACTGGTCACAACTTCCACCGCAGATCAAAATGAAAAGAAATGGGCCACGCTTTCGGTTCAGGACAGCGGTTCTGGTATGACGGAGCAAATCAAACAACACGTATTCACACCCTATTTCACAACAAAACAAAAAGGGACCGGGCTCGGCCTGGCAATCGTTCACAGGATTGTGACCGAGCATGGTGGAAATATTCTGGTAGAATCGGAGCCTGGCAAAGGTACGAAATTCGAAGTTCGATTACCACTTAACAGTGACCAATGACCAGTGGCTAGTGGCTATTGAAAACCCAGCGGATACTGGTAACTGGCCACTGATCACTGGTCACTGGTCACTCAAAAAAAAGGGGAACAGGTGAAGCCGCAGGAGAATCGATCTCCCTCAGAAATTCTTTTCTGGGCAATTTTTATTTTTGCAGGAGTCGTTCGATTCAAGGATTTAACGACTGGTTTACCGCTCCATACGCTTTACGGAGAAACCGATACCCTTGAAATTCTGCTGAGAATATTAAAGTCGGGCGATCTGAATCCTCATCAATTTGATCTGCCGGGACTGGCTTACTATTTTTTACTCCCCTTCTTCTACCTCTTTTACCAGTTTGGCAACTGGCTCGGTTACTTTTCCTCCGTAGAGTCCGTATCTCCTGCTTCCTTTGTCTTTGTGGGAAGGGTTGTTTGCGCGTTCTTTGGCACTCTTACGGTTTATCTTTGTTACCGGCTGGGCAAACGATTCTCGACACTCACGGGGCTCATTGCGATGGCGGTGCTCGCGGCTGTTCCACAGCATATTGAATACAGCCACATGTTGCGTCCGGAAATCCCTGCCATTTTCTTTGTGCTTCTTGCTCACGAAATTGCCTTCGACATCCTGGAACGTCCAGCGGGCAGGCTGTACTGGGGTTTCGGATTAGCGACAGGCGTCACAATCTCCTTGAAGTACGCGATGGGTGCGCCACTCGCACTAACTCTCATCCTGGCGCACTACATCAAAAGAAAAGAAGCACGAGTGACCTGGCTCGTGTATGGTTTTCTTGCTGCTGCATTTATCTTCTTTCTGACCAATCCATTTCTGTTTACCAGTCAAGAAGGTTTGAGCTACTGGCAAGGCAGAGTAAAGACTCTTTATGCAACCGGAGAAGACTATTATGGGAAAAGCACAATTGCCTATTACATTGAATTTTTAACACGATACAACTACAACGTTCCCTTGATGTTGTTCGCAGGATTTGGAATCCTCTGGAGTCTTGCTTCTTCCCTTCCCAGGTCGATTGTTCTAGGAATCTATCCGCTGTTTATATTTTTCTGGCTCTGTTCTTTTGAAACACGCCGCACACACGGACTACTTCCCTTGCATCCTTTCCTGGCTCTGTGGGCAGCCCTCACACTGTCAGAAATTTGGCGAATGACGCAAGAATTCTCGCGCAAGTGGATCTTTACAGTCTTCTATGTTTTACTAATCGCCACCACGCTTTCCTGGCCCTTTTACCGCAGCATTGTTCAATCTTATCTTTTCTCGCAGACCGATAACCGTAGTAAGGCGGAGCTGTGGATGGTGAACCGGCTGCCCGCGAACTCCAGAATTGCTTTGTTGCAATTCAACCAGTTGGAACTGGACCCGAACTACTTCCAAATTGAGAATTTTGTTCCTCGCGATTACGTTCTCAACAACAAAGACTTTCGCTGGTTTCAGCAAAATGGATTCGATTACATCGTCGTTTCCAGCGGACAGTACATGCGCTACTTTATCGAAGGAGAAGCGGCCCAGCGGTACAAAAACTACTTCAAAACACTTTTCCAGGACGCAGAAACAAGAGGATCTTTGATACTCGATCTCTTGCCTCATCCTACTTTAATTCCTGATTACAGGATCAAGGTCTTTGCAACCAGACCCGCCTCGATTCCCACCGGATTCTTTCCTGCTATTGAAACGGAACCGGGCCGGACGACCTATTCTTTGGCACGATCCGGAATCACGCTTTCTTTGGAACCAGGATATTATTCCCTGAACCTTCCTCAGACGCTCGAAGAATCCCATTTTGTAGAAGTAATCAACTTGAAATCCCACGAGATCATTTTGCGGGAGCGTGGAGCCGGTGAATTGTTCAGTTTTCCATTTTCTATTTTTCCGGTGCGACTCAACAGCCGATTCCGGTTGTTTGCTTCGCCCGAAATTATTTCCACGAATCAGGTTGTGCAATTTCAATGGACAGACGTCCCTTCAGGACTTGTGCTGGAAAGAATCCCGCCCGCCATCCGTGTCGCTTCAACCGATTTCGATCCGGATTCTCCGGGATCCAACAACCCTTATCTCCTTTTTCAAAAGAGTGAATCGTTCCGCATCCGCTGCGCGCTTCGAAACCGCGGAAATGCAAATCTGGCCGGCTACATTCAAGGCTATTTAAGTGAAATCGGAGAGGCACAACCATGGAAAAATTATGCCTTTACCACCGCTCCCCATGAATTTTTCCTGGAGCCGGCACAAAGAATCAAGATCGACATTCCCATGAACACAAACGCCCTCACAGGCGACTATCAGCTCAGCTACTGGGTCTTCACACGCCAGGATCTCCCCTTTAGCCCCCAAATCGGTGGCTGGTTCAACAGACAAATAAGAGTCAACGACCCGAAACTGGGACTCCATTCTATTTATGGAGTTCAAATCCCATAGTGGCGAAGCTGCTGCCGTTTCGCTAAAATAAACATCGGAAGCTCTGCCACTGCAACTTTCATCAGTGATATAATATCGGATTCAAAACCGAGGACCGAATAAGACATGCCTGAAGACTCCAGAGAAAGTGTTCAGATGACACAATTGGAAACCGCGCTCGGCGGAAAATACAAAATTCTTGGCAAAATTGGAGCAGGCGGTTTTGGCGAAGTTTATCTTGGTGAACACACCCAGTTACACCGAAAGGTAGCAATAAAAATTCTCATCCAGAGCATCTCCTCACAGGAGGATCTGGTAAAGCGTTTTCAGCGAGAAGCACGCTCGGCTGCAGCTCTGACTCACCCAAACATTATCGATATTTATGATGTCGGAGAAGGGGATGGCATTTATTACTTCGTCATGAAGGATATCGAAGGAGAAACTCTGTCTCAAAGGATGCAGCGTGACAGACAAATGGATCCTGCTGAAGTGATTCACATCATCCAGCAAGTGGCCGATGCTCTGGATTATGCGCATGATAACAACGTAGTTCACCGCGATATCAAACCTGCGAATGTGATGCTCGACCCTTACGGCAAGCCGTTGTTGATGGACTTTGGGGTGGCGAGAGTGCAATATGAGGGAAATCTCACAAAAACAGGGACGCTGCTGGGTACACCTCACTATCTGGCGCCGGAACAACCTTTAGGTAAAGCGATCGACGGCCGGAGCGATATCTACAGTCTCGGGATTATGCTCTATGAAATGCTCGGCGGCCGGCCTCCGTTTCATGATGAAAACTCGATTACTCTCATTTTTAAACACATCAATGAACCGCCGCAGCCTTTGAATGCTTTGGCTCCGGAAGTGGATCCGGAACTTTGTTTCATCGTTCACAAGATGATTGAAAAATCACCGGAGAACAGATTTCAAACAGCCGGAGAAGTGGTGGACGCTCTTCAAAAACTCCGTGACATATATCCTGTCCCCACGGCAACCGGAGGACGCAGGACTTCACCCGGCGGGGCGATGAATACGGAAAAACTCTTGATCCTTGCACAAGATCATATTGAGCAAAATAAATTGTCCAAAGCCATGGAAATTCTGGGTACCGTTTCAAAACGGGATCCGAATAATGAAACGGCAAGACAAAAACTTCAGGAAATTCTCCCGAAGCTATCTGAACAGGTTAAAGCGCACCTTGCGGCCAAGGAATTCAGACAAGCCCGCCAATTGATTTCACAGATGACTCAGCTCTCGCCACAGGCGAGCGCCATATTTCAATTGAATCTGGAAGTGCAAAGGCAGGAAAGTCATACGCTGAACTCCAGTGAAACGATTTTCAAAGAGCATTTTATGGCGGCGCAGGAAGCGCTTGATCAAAACAGGACTTCACAGGCTATTCAGCATCTCACGAGAGCCCACACAATCGATTCCTCCAGTCAGGAGATTCAACAACTTTTGAAGGAAACCGAAGGCAAGATCACAAAGGAAATACGCTTACTTTGTGAAAAGCTTGATTTTAGCGGCGCCCAGCGAATGCTGGAACTGGGAAAAGACGCATTTCCATCAATGGTGGAGTCGAAAGCTCCGGCCGTGGAGCGGCACCGCGCTCTATATCAAAC
>JBKKAT010000111.1:0-4153 GCA_046714535.1 Acidobacteriota bacterium
GAGTCAGCAAGATCGATGCGGCAACTCGAAGTTTTCCTGCGCTGTTTTGCAGTTGCGTTGCCATACGAACCTGATCGTGATTCGTAAGAAAGGGCGTATCCGTAACACCTGCGGGATAAGTGGTCTGGACTTCCGTGAGTTTTGCTGCGATGGCGGCGGCGTTTTCGTTCAGAACGCCCTGAATGATTTGATCCGATAATGGAAAATTGAAGTTCAAAGGAAGTTCATCTCCCCCTTTTATGTTGGTGGTGGACCCAAAATACTGAGCAATGATCGGAGTATCCGTCCAGTTCTCTCCAACCAGAATCGCATCCGGTTTGACGCGTCTCACTTTCGTGGACATCCTTTTTAGGAACGCATGCGTTTCCCGAATGTCTGCCTGGCCAGGTCCGCCACCTGATTCAACCAGATAACGGGTAGCATCCAGACGAAAACCGTCAACTCCCTTTTTAAGCCAGTGCTTCGCAATACTCAGAATTTCTCTCCGAACTTTCTTTTCCCGAAAGTTTAAATCGGGCATCCCGGACCAAAACACACCGTAATAAAAATTGCCATTGAGTGGATGCCATGTCTGAGAGTTTCCGCCCCAGGGTTGCGTCCATCCCGGATTGTCTGCGCGCCAGACGTACCAGTTGCGCTTTGCTGAATCCGAAGAAGCGCTGGATTCTACGAACCAGGGATGTTTTGAGCTGCTGTGATTCATGACAAAATCCATGATCACACGAATTCCACGATTATGAGCTTCCAGTAAAAGAAGGTCGAAATCTTCATTGCTTCCATAATCAGGATTGATCTTTTTGTAATCGGTTGTGTCGTAACCGTGATAGCTGGGAGATTCAAAAACTGGCATCAACCAGATTCCATCGATCCCCAGATCGTTCGTTGTTGCCGGCTTTCCATCGTTCAAATAATCAAGCTTCGAAATCAAACCTTTCAAATCTCCGATGCCATCTCTATTGGAGTCCATGAAGCTACGTACAAAGATTTCATAGAAAACGGATCCGGGTACCCAATCATGTTTCCACTGCGGACCGGCCGAGGCAGGAAAAGTTAAATCATCCCCTTCTCTGCTGAATACAGAACAGGAGACCGCCAGTAGCATTACAATGAACACAATTAGATAACGGCGTTTCATGTCAGAGTTATTATAGTTGCGAAGAGCTGCCAGCAGGAAACTTACCTTTTTTGTTTTGTATTTTTAATATTTAATCTTCCTTATGCCTTTGACTGACAATATCCTTTCTGTAATTCTGGGGGGCGGTGTCGGTAAACGGCTTTATCCGCTTACCAAAGAGCGCTCAAAACCGGCAGTGCCGATTGCCGGCAAGTATCGTTTAATTGATGTTCCGATCAGCAACTGCATCAATTCGAAAATCTATCACATCGCGGTTCTCACACAATTCAATTCGGCTTCACTTCACCGGCACATTCACCAGACGTATCAGTTCGACGATTTTCATCGCGGCTGGGTACAAATCCTTGCAGCGGAGCAAACTCCTCTCAGTAGCGATTGGTATCAGGGAACAGCCGATGCTGTGAGGAAACAAATGCTGGAGATCAATGCTGCAGGATTTGATTACGTCCTGATTCTTGCGGGCGATCATCTTTATCGGATGGATTACGAAACGATGGCCAACTTTCATAGCGAAGTAAAAGCGGAAATCACAGTTGCCGTACAGCCGGTTGCTAAACAGGATGCTTCCCGTTTTGGTTTGCTCAAACGGTCGGCTGAGGGCCGCATCCTTTCGTTTGCCGAAAAACCTCGTGATCCAAAGGTTCTTGAGGATTTTGTTTCTCGCAAAGAGGATCCCGAACGTCCTTACATCGGATCGATGGGAATCTATTTGTTTACAAGAAAAATTCTGGAAAAACTTCTTCAAAATACTTCGCATCGACGATTTCGGAGGAGAGGTGATTCCGAATTCGTTGCAGAGCCATGCCGTGTATGCATTTGATTTTGACGATTACTGGGAAGATATTGGAACCATTCGCTCTTTTTACGAAACGAATTTACGGCTCGCCCGGTCTGATTCTCCGTTTACTTTTTGTGATCCGGTTCGTCCGATTTACACGCGTCCCCGATACCTGCCTGGATCGATCGCTGAAGGATCCGTTTTGAACAACGTATTGATGGCTGAGGGTTGTCAGATCATTCAGTCGCAGATTGAGGATTCGATTGTTGGGTTGCGTGGCCAGATCCGAAGTGGAGTCCGCATGAAACGCACCATATTTATGGGCGCAGATTATTATGATCCGCCTGCCCGTATGCATTCGTCCGGCTTGCCGCTGGGAATCGGCCCGAATTGCCAGGTGGAGGGCGCAATTCTTGATAAAAATGTCCGGCTAGGAGAAGGTGTCATCATCCGTCCTTTTCCGCCCGGAACCGAGTTGGACCACGGTCATTTCGTGGTGCAGGACGGCATCGTGGTCATTCCGAAAGATACGGTGCTTCCTTCCGGCACCAAAATCGAACCCTAATTCTTAACAAAAGCTAACAAAGAAAACAAAGAGAAAAGTTTTCTTCGTTTCCTTCGTTATCTTCTGTTAAAAAAGAGCTTTGAGCAGTTCATTTTGCATTCTAACGCTGTCTTCTAAAGTTACGCCGAGACGGTTCGCCATTTTCACCACGACCAGGTTCTGCTCTGGATCAATACACATCCAGGTTCCGGTCGCGCCGCCATGCCCGAAAGCTTTTTCTGAAAGCGGTCCAAAGCCATTTCCACCATCCTGATTGAGATACCAGCCGAGTCCCCATGTTTGTCTGTGTCCCTCGATATTGAATAATCCTGGAGTTTGAAGCGTTGTCATTTGACGGCAACTCCAGGCACTCAAGATGGGATGACCGTTGTTTAAAAACGCTTCTCCTAATGCGGCCAGGTCCCGCAAAGTGCTGAATAGTCCGCCTCCGGCGAGTCCAATCGCGCGCAAGTTACGCTGGTTCCACCAGGGATCTACGCGATCTTCCGGATCATAAACTGTCGGAATCGATTCGTTCCATTCCGCCGGTGGCAGATAGCTCGTTCGTTTCATTCCCAGCGGTTCAAATAGATTCCGCTGCGTGTATTCCGGCCAGCTCAACCCACTCAGGTCGCAAACGATTTCTTCCACAAGATCAAAGGCCGGTGTCGAATAGGAGCATTTCGTTCCCGGATCAAATAACAAACCGTCTTGAGCGATGGCGCGGATTCTACCTGACCGGAGGATCGATTCTTGTTCGGGTTCCATATAAGGAATCCCCGATGTGTGCGTCAGCAGATGACGTAGCAACACGCCGCGGTGATAAAACTCCGGCAGCAGTTCCTGAACCCTGTGTTCCAATGAAATTTTTCCCCGATCGACGAGTTGCATCAAAGCTGCTGTCGCAACAGGTTTCGCAAGGCTTGCCGTAACCCAGATCTGATTCAAATTTGCAGGAATCTTTCGCTCCTGATCACTCCAACCGGAAGCCAGCTCTAGCTGTACTTCTCCATTCTTATGAACGAGCAGCGAAACGCCGGGAAATATTCGCTCCCCAGTCCACTTTTCGAGGATTTGTTTTATACCTATGAATTCAGAAGGCATCAACTACTGTGAGTTTTTCTTCGTTTCCTTCGTTATCTTCTGTTAAAAGTTTTAGTATTGCAATGGTGATCCGATAGTTCGAAACTATGCAATATGCAATCTGCAATATTCGATAGTTTGCAGTGGGCTCATCCCCTCGTTCAGGAATGGTTTCTCAAGAAATTCGGTAGTCCAACCGAGCCGCAGGAAGAGGGTTGGCCTAATATCGTTGCGGGCCGCACGACTTTGATTTCGGCGCCGACTGGCTCAGGCAAGACGCTCGCTGCATTTCTTGCGTGTATCGAACGTCTTGTGCGAAAAGCTTTGAATGGTGAGCTCAAAGATCAAACAGAAGTTCTGTATGTTTCGCCGCTGCGCGCGTTGAGCAACGATATCCAGGTAAATTTGCAAGTCCCTCTCCAGGAAATTTCGGCTCTTGCGGTAAAACATTGGATGAAAATGCAGCAAATCCGAACGGCCGTGCGTACCGGTGATACGCTCACGAGAGAAAGGCTTGCCATGCTTCGAAGGCCACCGCACATTCTGGTAACCACTCCTGAATCGCTTTACATTCTACTGACTGCGGAAAAGAGCCGGGCGATCTTGCAAACCG
>JBKKAT010000112.1:0-2849 GCA_046714535.1 Acidobacteriota bacterium
GTTCTGAGGCGCGTAATCTCCGACCATTACATCAACAGAGATGCGGATCCGCTCAGACATTCACGTTACTCGGTGGCTTTCTGCGCGACGTACTCCCGTCCTTCGAAATAACCGCAATGAGGACAAACTTGATGAGCCAATTTCAACTCATGACAATGAGAACATTCCGACATCCTTGGCTGCTGCAAAGCGTCATGAGTGCGACGCTTCCGGCTTCGCGATTTTGAATGTCTCCGTTTCGGATTCGGCATAATTTAAACTCCTTTAAAACGCAAAGACGCAAAGACGCTAAGAATAAGATTTTCTTTGCGTTTCTGCGACTTTGCGTTGAGGTTACTTGGATTTATCCAGAACTGTTTTTAGCTTTGCCCACCGCGGATCCATTTCTTCCTGCAGGCATTCACATTCTACTTCATTCAAATCTGCCCCGCAATGAACACACAATCCACGGCAATCCTGCTTGCACAAAAATTTCATGGGAACCGCCAGATAAATTTGCTCCTCGATCATTTCCCGCAACGGGAGATGTTCGCCTTCTAAATATGCCACCTCCAGTTCCTGGCCCGTCAATTCCACTTCCTCTTTGGCAAAACGCTCAGGATCGGCGGCCAGGTAGGTTACATGAAAACTTCTCCGTAAATCAAGCGGAAAAGACCTTAAACAACGGTGACAATTCGCCGTAATTCCGGCGGTAAACGCACCATCTATCTCCGCTTTGCGCGCATTTCCTTTCAGGAACAGCTCAAATTCCAATGCACCGCGGCTGTTCCAATCGGTTTCATCGATTTTCCAGGCATTCGGATGAACCTTTCGCTGTATTTTTAGCCCTTCTGCGGGAAGATGCGACAAGTCAATAGATTCTTGATACATTTGCGTTTCCCCCGCATTAATATTACGGAAATCAAGGGAATTAGACAACAATACAGAAATGATGATAAAGTGCTGATAACTCGGTACTTGATAATGAATCTTCCGAATGCTTTAACGTTGGTCCGGATCTTCCTCACTCCCTTGCTCGTTGTGGTTTTGCTCACACGAATTGATGGTAAGGAAATCTACGGAGCTTTGATTTTTGCTTTCGCTGCGATGACCGATTATTTCGATGGATACTTCGCGAGAAAACGAAATCAAGTGACGGCTCTCGGCAAAATGCTTGATCCGATCGCTGACAAACTTCTGGTGAGTTCCGCGTTCATCTCGCTGGTAGAGCTGAAGCTTGCGCCGGCCTGGATGGTGGTGATCATCGTGGGACGTGAATTCGCGGTGAGCGGCATCCGCAGCATCGCTGCCACTCTTGGCCATGTCATGCCGGCCAACTGGTTTGGGAAGACCAAGATGGTTGTGCAGATCTTCACAATCCTGGTGTTGATCGTTGCGGATACCTACAAGGAACATTGGTTGCTGTTCGGTCGTTTCTTGTTATGGGTAACGATGGCTGTTTCCTTGATTTCAGCGGTGAGTTATTTGATCACTTTTATGAAGCTCCGGAGACAGCCGAGAATCGTGTGGAAGGAGGATCATGACCAAGAAGCAAGAAAAGAAAAAGTCGTTTCGTGATTTTCAGGAAGATTTTGTCATTTTGTTGGAAGAAGGATTTCGAACCGCAGGACGGATAACGAAAAGGGAATTCGACCGCGCCACCGAAACGATTAAAGAAAAATTGGAAACCAAATACGGCAAAGAGAAGGTTGAAGAATTTTCGAATCGTGTGAAAGCCGATTGGGAACAAACTGTTCAAAAAGTTCAGGAAGCGCGGATTCGTCTGGAGTCGGATGCCTCTTTCCGAAAGGGCAAAGAAATTGGCGTTCAATTTCTCGAAGGTCTTGCTGCAGCGATCAAAAGGGCTGCCGATAATCTGGAAGCAAGTTTATCCGACAAACCCACTTACCATGCGGGACAGATTGTGGATAAGGGAGTCTTTGTTTGCGCAAACTGCAGCAAAATCCAGGAATTGAAACGCCGCAGGAAGGTTTCCGTTTGCCCGGAATGCGGTGGATCCGAATTTAGAATGGCATGAGGAAGGTTCAAGAGGCTCAAGAGGTTTAAGAGGCTCAAGGGCGTGACTGAGCCAACCACGACCCTCACCGATTATGTTCTCGCGGCGGAATGCATTTTTTTGGGCGCTCTTCTGTTTAGAAGCAATCCCTTGTGGGCCATTTCTTTTTTCGTCCTTGCCGTAGCAGCCGCTGCCGGAGGAACTTACCACGGTTTCATTGGCAGCATGAGCGGTCCAACTGCACAAGTGGTATGGAAAATCACGTTGTACAGCATCGGTCTTGCGACTCTCCTGATGTTATCCGCTACGTTGATCGCTTACATGCCGGACCCGTGGAAGAATATTTTTCTGGTCATCACCGTGCTTCAGTTCGTTGTGTATGTATTGATCGTGTCGGGCAGCAATGATTTTCGATATGTGATTTACAACTATGTTCCGGCAACGATCGCAATCCTGCTGCTGGCGATTATTCACAAAAATTTCTGGCTCGTGGGCGCGGTCATCATTTCTTTCGCGGGAGCTGCAATTCAAAGAAGTGGCGTGCAATTACACAAACACTTCAACTTCAATGACATCTATCATCTGGTGCAGATGGTGGCAATGTATTTCTTTTATCGGGGCGGGAAACTTCTACAATCCAACTAATTCGAGGCCGGACATCGAATATTGCTTGAGTTCCTTTTCATATTTCTTGAAGAGCGCAAGGTTTTCCGGTGGGACCGATTCCAGCGAGGAGTCCATCTTTTTAATCGCAGAATTCTTAGATAAGTTGTCCAGCTGCGATTGCAATTCCTCTCGCGTTTTTTGAAGAGCTTGTTTTGTAGAGTCCGGGGTCGCCGGGTCCTTCAATTGC
>JBKKAT010000113.1:0-4123 GCA_046714535.1 Acidobacteriota bacterium
TCCCAGAGCTCCGGGAAACACTTTTTCATCAGAGTCGTGCTTAGATAACGGACCCCTTCGCTTCCTCCGGTTCCGATCGTATTCCCAATCATGCGTTCCACCATCCGAACATGATGCACCCGCCACAATCCAATCAGTTCATCGTGCTCAATCATCGCTTCTGCGAGTAAAAAAAGCTCGTAATGCTGCTCTGAATTCTCGTACAAGGATACAAGTTGTAGTTTCACCTTTGTCGAATCCCGATCAGCCGGAATTTCAAACCCGTTCCGTTCCAAAAGCTGCAGAAATGCGTCCCAGAGAGTCGGTTCGTTCAGACGTTTTTCTAACCGGGCCAGAGTTTCTTCATCCGTGCTCAAACGGCCTATCAATGCAGGTTCTTTCAGGTTAGAAATGAATTCGATCTCACGGAATTGTACGGATTGAAAACCGCTGGCGGGGTTTAATTTGCTGCGAAAACGCAGGAAGTCCACCGGACTCATCGTTTCCAGGATATGAATCTGTTGATTCAACAACCTTTCAATGGAAATCACACGTTGAAAAAGCCAGGATGCGTTTTTGGCATTCCCATCCTGCATTGCTTTTACAATAGAGTCCAGCTCAAACAGGACCAGCTTGAACCACAGCTCGTAAGCCTGATGAACAATGATGAATTGCAGTTCATCGTGACTTGCCGGATCACTCAGGCATTGCTGCAGCTTCAAAAGCTCAGGAACTTTTAAGTACTCGCCATAGGTGAGTTTTGAATCGCCGTAATCCATTTAGTAGAGACTTCCTTCTTGCAACATATGTTTTTCATAAGCTCGCGTTTTGCGTATGTCTTCTATGATTTCGAAAGTCGTTTCTATTTCGGAATCCAATGTGTAAAAGTGGGGCGAAATCCTGATTCCGGCATCCGGCCTGTAGTCTGCAAGAACATTTCGGGCTGTCATCTCCTTTAAGATCGCATCGGCAAAAGGAATGTCCACAACAACGGTTCCACCACGGCGTTCCGGCTCCCGGGGTGTTTGTGTTCTGTATCCCAATCGATCGCATAGGCGGAAAATCATATCGGTTTGGCGCAAGGACTTCTTACGGATTTTTTCAACGCCAATTTCACCGATGATTTCATATCAGGGCTGTGCTGCGTACAATGCGGGAATCTGGGGTGAACCATGCAAGAAACGCGTTACGCCGGAAGCGTAGCGAATGGGTCCGATTTCAAATGCAAAAGGATGTTCATGTGCCATCCAGCCGGTGACAGCAGGTTCTATTTGATTGTAGAGCGCGGGTTTCACATACAGATATCCGGCACCAGGCCCTCCACACAGCCATTTTACGGAGCCGCCCACCAGAAAATCGACATCCAATTCTTCAACATGGACAGGCACTGTGCCGGTCGCCTGATAAACATCCAGAAGAACGAGCGCGCCCATATCGTGTGCTTTCTTGACTATGGCCGCGACATCCACTTTTTCGGAGTTTTTGAAGAACACATAGGAAAGGGAAACGATGAGTGTGCGCTCATCGATCGCATCCAGCATCAAATCCACAGGAACTTTCAAGGCTTCAGGAGAGGAAATACTAAGAACCTCAGCGCCCCGTTGTTTTTGAGCTTCCAGAACGTAGATCACCGTTGGGAAATCGACACTGAAATAAAGGATGCGGTTTCGGGGAGCGCGATACTGAAAGGCGGAGAGAATTACAGAAACAGCAATCGATACATTTTGATGCATCACCACTTCTCCAGGTTTTGCTCCTATGAGAGAGCCAACCAGATTGCCTGTTGTTACCGGCATCTCCCACCAGCCTTCTGCCCAGGCGCGAATTCCACGCGTGGCCCATAGGTCGGCATACGAACGCAGGCTGTCATACACTCTGCGCGGCATTGCGCCGAGCGAATGACTGATCATGTATGTGGTCGATTCCAGAATCGGAAACTCAGAACGATACCGCGCTAATTCATCCATCTGACTCATTATTTCACAAAAGATAACGAAGAGAACAAAGAGGTTTTACTCTTGGTTTCCTTGGTTAGCTTTTGTGAAAAAAATCATTCGATCCGGTAAATCTGATAGCCGGCACGGGCAAGAAAACGGGGAAGTTCGCGAACAGTGGTGCGATTGTATTCTTTGATTTCTTCGGTGAGTTGTTCGTAGGGAACCAGGTACGGGCTTGTTTTCTGCTCAACATTCTTGACGCCGGGAGCAAAAGTCCATCCCTCTTTTTTTCTTTCCAGCATCCATCGCTCATGTTCCATCCGCGAGAGAGATTCGATCTCTTTTTCTTCAAATTGAAAATCTTCCGCGCCTACAGCTGAGAATAGAACTACATCACATCCAACGGCGATTAACTTTTGTCCGATATGGTCCGCTTGATTTCTATTGGATTCTTTGAGCCATTCCGGTAATTCTTCCCAGGGCCGGAGTGCCGGATTTGTCCCGGAAGGAATCCTTTCTTCGAGCGACTTACGGACGTATTCTTCATGAATCACCCGCGCCAGTATCTCCTTCATACCACCTGATAAAAGCGCCGGTGTGCACATGCGTTCCAGCGCCCCGAACGGAATCAGATTCGACTGTTCGGCGCCTTCTGGCGGCTGCTGTAGAAGAGTAGCCAATCCGCGTTGATGTGACATCCGCAAGTAAATCGGTGTAGTACCCGGTAGCCATTGTCTGAGCAAAAGCGCCGTGGAAAGCACGAGCGAATCATTGTCTAAACAAACATACACGATCGTTATGGGGGCCGATTTCAGGAATGCTTTCTGGTAAAACTCGGGCGAACCAGTTTCCATTTCCAGAGTGGTGATCACGCAATTTTTGTGGATAAAAGGATAGCGAACTTCCATTGCTTCTGTTTTTCTTTTCGCAAATCGATCCAGGATGCTCACGTGAAACCGCTCGCTACTTTTCCCCAAATCCTGACTCCACGAGCGCGTTAAAGCGATGAGAAGACTTTCACCCATTTTGCCCAACCCGATGATCAGTATGTGAGGCGTCCCGGTTTGCGCAAAGGGTGGATGCGTTGAAAGCAGGTCCCGCACGGCGCTTTCATAAAGATTGAAAAATTCTACGCGCAACGGGTGTTCCCGTTTGGTCATGAGCTCCTGCTTGCGAAGCAGTTTGCAAAGCTCGGAATCAACAATATGAACCAGTGACGTTAGCGGGGCGCTATTTTTATTGAGAAGCGCCCTCGCCTGAACGGCGATTTCCGCGTTGATGCCATCTTCATTCGCAACGCAGAGCAAAACGCGAGCGTGATCAATTCTGGCTGTGGATAGAATTTCCGGAGTCCTGGCATCTCCGATCAAAGTGAAGGCGCCGATGTCGCGACAATTTTCCAGTTGATCATTTTCCTCGTTCTTTTCGATCACCACTACCGGTTGCTTCGCTTTGCGAAACTCTTCTGCGAAAAGCAATCCGGAACGGCCCAGCCCCGCAATCACAACATGTCCGCGAATCGTTTTTAGCATGACCCGCTGAAGTTGCTCCCGAAAAACAACAGCCAAAGCTTTTGCTGCCGTATAAACAGTGACCGCAGGCGCAAGGAATCGCGCAATTTCGAGCGACAGGGGAGCCTTTCCCTGAACGAAACCTGATTCCAGTGTGAAAAGCTGCAGAGCAAGATAAAGCACATCGCGCGGACTTACTTTGGCGCCGTGGAATTCCTGAAATCCGAGAACTCCCAAAAGTAATGCAGTGACCGCACACATCCAGACGATGGGCCATTCATAATCTTTAAAGAAATTGGGAATGCTAAATTTCATACGCTTTGGTTTCGGTGCCGGCCGGCCACGTTTCCGTTACCCGCACTACTATAGTATTAGATGGGAGGGAATGATTGCCTGCCAGATCATATGCGACGATGAAGTAAGAATATGTTTTACCCGCGACCACATCCAAATCATAGAAAGTCGTTCGTTTGACTGAAGTGACATGATCCGCGGTTCCACCGTCAACGGATCTATGGATTTCATAGCCATAGATCTGTTCGTCATCGGTAGCCTCATTCCATTTCAGGAAAATCTGGCCGTTTTCGTAATTTGCTACGAGCCTCGCCCCCTCTCCCCAGAACGGAGCCTGACTATCGCTGCTCTCCGGTGCTTGCAAAGAACCTTTTGGCCAGAGAACACAGGTAACCTTGCGAA
>JBKKAT010000114.1:0-3407 GCA_046714535.1 Acidobacteriota bacterium
GTATTGAGACCGACTTTCAAGAGGATATCGGCACGATCCACCTTGAAGGTAGATCGTATGTGACCGAGGGTTGCGCCGACCATCTGTTCCAGATCAATGGAAGAGGTAATTTCGCGGCTAAATCGCACGAGAGTCCTGCGGTAATCGTAACTGTCACGATAATAGAAGCGATCCACCCATGCGCGAACACGATCCCGCAACGGCTGAAAGAGCAACGCTGCCAGTAGTGTGGTCAGGGATGCAATCGCGGTGATGTTCGCCCGGGAAGCTTCCGGCAAAATCCAGCGTAGCCAGGAAACAGTCAGGAAAAGATACATCACAAAGAGCACCAGCGTGGTGACGGTGTAGATCATTCCCCTCTTGATCAGGATGTCCACATCCATCAGACGATAGCGCAACAGAGCATAGGCAAGAGACAGGGGAATCAAAATCTGAGTGATTAAAGCGAATTCGAGTGCCTGGTGCGGTATCCGAACACCCAGTGAAACAAGCCACAAGAAGCAAAAGGGACCAAAACCGGCCAGAATCCCGGCTAGAACCATCTTCAACTGCTTCTTGTGAATTACATCTTCCACTCTTGCGTACGACAAAAATAGTACGATAACTCCGATAAACAGTCCCACAAAGAGATAGGAAATTTCGATGTTTTCAAACGCTAAATAGCCTTCCACGGTTGCGATAAATGTCGTCTGAGGCCAGAGATAGTACGCGAGCGTGAAGGCGACCTTGGCGGCAAACAAAATCAAGGAAGGAACATACAGAAATATGGCTTTATCCCGCGGGATCCACCCGCGTTTCTCGGGAAAGTAAAGCGCAAAATGCATAAACACAGGCGCAAGGGACAGAAGGAAGATTTCATCGGCCCAGTAGAAAATCCAATCCAGCGTATCGAGTCTGCCTGTATTTGAGAAGGCATAGGTTCCAAAGAAGGCGAGGCAGAGAAAATAAAAATGAAGCGCAAAGGAACGGCTCCTGCTTTTGAGAAAGGCAAAGACGCCGATGCCGAGAATAACAAAGCCGACAAATGCCAGATAAAAGTAAAAACGGCTGGAATTTGTAGCCGGCTCAACGAGTCTTACGAATGTTTCACCATCCCGGGCGATCTCATACTGGAGTGGACGGGACCCAATTTGCGGATCATTGATTATCTTTCCAACATCCTGTGGCAGGAGAACGGGCTGGAAGTTAATCGACAACAGAACGTCACCACTCGAAAGTCCAGCGTGCCAGCCGGCCGACCCGTCCGTGACATCATCGGCAATAAGGCGCCCCCCTGAAAAAACCCAGCGCACGCCATCCGTTTTGATGTTGGAATCCCACTGAGAGATGACGTTGACGGTAGCCAGGGCTGCCATGATCAGCGTAAAGAAAACTATAAATGCCTTAACGCTTTTCCGGTGCTGCTCCAATACAGGTACCAAAGACATATCCTCTTGAATTGGGTCAAAAGCAAATTGCATACCAGTCAATACGAAAATCCCAATTCAAAATAAACTATGTATCTCCAATAGTTTAGCTTGTTAGTATGGAACCGGCAAGTTGATGATATTCAAATTATTGGATGATATCCCGAAACTATTCGAATTCTTGAAACTTTCGACGCTGGTTTCATCGCAGAGTCACCAGACACGGAGCTAAAGCAAAGATGTATTTTTTCTACGTGATCTCCGTGAATCTGTGGTGAAAAAAGCTAGAACTTGAGCAGCAAGCCGCCCGCGACGATTCGGGGCATGTTGTAGATGAGCGCTCGTTGAAAATCGGCATTGCCTTGAGCATCGGGATTCTGATCGAGCAGATTCTTCACAGCCAACATGAATTGCAACTCCGTCTGAGAGAAGAATTGAACCGGGATTGCCTGATGGAGTTCCACATCGATCACCGTAAGGGGAATCCTGTGGTTTGGACTGCCAAAAACAATCGGTGTCCCGGAACTCCACTTCCAGTCAGCATGGACCTGCGTTCGGGTCAGTGGAATTTTAGCCAAAATGCCTGCCTGTAAATCGTGGAAATCCTGTGGCGACTTTCCTTCTTTGAAAAACACAGTCCGTTGAGTGGCTGTGTTCTTTTCGATGATCGAAACAGGCACCGAAAGACTCATCTTGTAGGTTGCAACAGCCGTCAGAATCGGGCTAATCCGTTTGGTAAGCTGAACTTCCATTCCTCTGCTTTCCAGATCGGTTGAATTCAAAATCACAAAAGGTCTCTCTGCGCTGAATCGTTCGGAAGCCCGGGTATCGTGTATATCAACCGTGGCAATTTTGTTCGCAATATCTTCCTGATGATAACCTATGGAAAAGCGAAAATCTGAACCTGAAAAATCAATCCCCGCCTCGTAGCCGTTCGTGGTTTCTCGTTCCAGATCTTCTGAATAGGGTACAAAGGCAACGTTGTGAATGTACGGATGAACATCCTCAGGCTGCAAATAATAGTTTCCGGGGGCCGATTGATTGCGATAATAAACGCCGCGGAAACCGAATTCGGGTGTGGCATGATAGGTCACTTCTACTCTGGGCGAATAACTCATCGGGTTATCCAGATAACCGTAATAATCGACCCGCGTGCCGTAATCCAGTGAAACTCTTTCGAACGGCTTCCATTGATCGTGCAAATCTACGGAAGCAATCCAGAGTTTCGTTTCATCCTCAAGCTCCGGTAAATCAGAAGATTGAATGAAGCGTCGCAGCAATTGCCGATCCAAAAGTTCCGGATTGCGTACAAAAATCAGGTCGTTTGCGGAAACGGTTGCGCCCAAACGGTGCCCGTACAGCAAATAGGCGACATCCCCGGAGGCAGTGTAGCTATTTATGGTTCCATCAATAATGTTTCCATTAAAAGACCATGCGCCGGCGCCCTCACCTTCTAATTCTCCTTGAACTGCAAATTGAGTCATCTGATTATTTGCATTCGTGCTCCCGGGTTCAGGGGCCAGACTGAGATAGGAGACTTCTCCTTTGATGTTGTTTTGGTCTTTGAAATTCTTGAGAGCGCCTAAAAATCCATCGGGTGTTTCTTGCGTATCACCATGGTAATCCTGACGAAGTGGATTTCTACCGGCTACCCGGATCGTCCACTTGAACTTATCCCAGGCATCGTGCTTTTTTAAATCTTCCTCGCTCATTAAAGAACGAAGATCAACAAATGTCGGCGCTTCGGAGACGACCTGTACCCGTTTCAATATTCCCGCCAGTGCGGGCACATCAACCGCCACCAGATAAAGGCCTGGCAGCAGATTGGTAAAGACGAATTTTCCTTCACGATCGGTGGATACTTTGTTCAGCTCATTCAAAAAGTATGAATCGAGCAATCGAACAGTCACACCCGTGACAGGCTTTTGCGCGGCCCCCACCAGACTACCGATAATGCTGGATTTTTCTTCTATGTCAGCACTAGAATAGGCAGGCATCAAC
>JBKKAT010000115.1:0-3285 GCA_046714535.1 Acidobacteriota bacterium
GGATCATTGGTCATACAACAACTGGGCGAACCGGAAGCTCCGTTTTTTTGATCCGAATCGACGCATCGAATCTACTTTAACGAAACTGATTGGCCGGTTATTTCGTATTGATCATAGAATACTGTCATGCACCAATACACCACCCTGGCCCCTGGCGAATACTACGGGACTTCGAGAGGAGCACTGCATGATTCGGGATGCGCATTCTTAGAAAGGTACTATCCACCGGAAATTCAATTGCCGTGGCACCACCATGAAGTTCCTTTTTTATGTTTGTTAGTTTCTGGTAGCTACAGTGAATGTTACGGCCGGAATGACATCCTCCACCAGGCCGGCAGTGTCGTATTTCATCCCCCGGGCGAATCACACCAAACTTCAATGGGATTTAAAGGCGGGGAAGTGTTCTTGATTGAGATCGGCGAATTGTGGGTGAAAATGATGAATCAGCTTCCCGGCAAAGTGTCCACGCGTTTCGAGATAGCGGACACTCCCCTTTCCTGGCTTGCCACGCAAATTCGGCGCGAATCGGCTCACAATCATCAATCCTCCTTATTGATCGAAAGTTTCATGGCGGAGCTTCTGGCCCGCACAATGAAAACGGAGAAACCGCGGTTCGCTCCAGGATGGCTTCATCAAGTGATGGACTTTCTGGGCGATTGCTGGCGAAGGTCATTCACCATCAAGGAACTGGCCGGTCAAATGGGGATTCATCCATTTCATCTGGCGCGGGTTTTTCGAAAATTCAATGGAGCATCCATCGGAGAATACGTCCATCGATTAAGGATCGATTCGGCAAAAACAAGGCTCCGCCAAAACAGCGCAATACGGCTCTGTGACCTGGCAATAGACTTAGGGTTTGCAGACCAGAGCCATTTCACCCGGACGTTCAAGAAGTTTACCGGCTCGTCGCCCGGATCCTATGCGCGGTCATTGGAAGCCGGTATCCCCTTTTCTCGTGGAGATGCTCCTGTTGCACCTCCTTAAAAACCAAACTCAATACCACCATAAGCCCCGACTCCTAGCGCAGGAAACGTCAAAGCTTCGCTGTATTCTTTATCAAAAAGATTTTCGATACGGCCATGCAATTTCATCCAGGAATTCACCCGATAATTTCCCGTTAAATCGACTTTTGCGTAGCCTGGATTAAAAACAATCCGCGCAGGGAATGTACTAAAATCCTGTTCGAGTCTGTCCCCGACACCAAGAATTTGAAAGCTTGCACCCCATTTGCCGGTGTCGTATCCGGCTCGAATGCTTCCAGAATGTCGCGGCCTGCGAAAGAGTTGATGGTTTTCAATTTCATCTTCCGTGTCCAGGAACGTGTAGGACGCTGTGAAATTCCAGTTGTGATGGCGGGCTGAACCGGACAACTCCAGGCCTTGACTCCTTGCTTCTGCGATATTCGCAGTTACGAAGTTTTCATCAAAACTGATCAGATCGTCATAATCATTTCTGAAGTAAGCCACAGAAATCACTGTATTTTCTTGCCAATAGTGGTCAACGCCCAGTTCCCAGGACTTGCTTTTTTCCGGATCCAGATTGGGATTGCCGAAAAACGGAAAAACGAGATCACCTGCGCTGGGAGCGCGAAAAGCGGTCCCAAAACTTCCGCGAATCTTCCAATCGCTTTGAGGCCTGTAAGCAATCGCAATCCTGGGATTCACGGTATCGCCAAAGGTGTTGTGATGATCAAATCTGAATCCGGCAGTCAAGATCCATTGATCGCTCTCCCATTTGTTTTGCGCGTAGACTGCGTGAATCGATGTTTCAAAACCATCCAGATCGGGAATCGCGCCATTGTTATCACTGGCATCAACACCCTGCTGTTCAAACTCGTAACCAATCGTTACTGTATCCGCTTCTGTGATTTGAAAGTCATTTTGCAGACCTGCCTGAAATGTCCTGGAGGTGTGCTCCGAAAACCCAAAAAAGAGATCTTCCGGATCGTCAAATAGAAAATCAAAATGAGTGTAAGAAAAACGGGTCTTCAAATTCAGAAATTCACCGTCAGTGTGCTGAAGCGTGGTACCGATTACGGTAAGCTGTGTATCTTGATTACGAAGAGGAGCGGGTGTTTGGGCAAAACTAAAAGGAATCCCGGTGTGTGAATCGTGGACCCGCGCAGTTACAGAAAGCTCAGTGGCACCGCTAAATGCATAGTTTGTGCTTGCCGAAAAATTGTTCTGGCGAAATTCATCGTTCTCGAATTGTCCTTGCGAATCTTGACGCGAGTAAGCTACCGAATAACTCGCCTTTCCACTGGATCCGCTGATTCCGGCTTTTTCACGAAAAGTCTCAAAACTGCCCCCCTCAAAAGAGGCATTTACCTGCGTGCCAGGTTCCCCCTTTCGTGTAATGATGTTGATTGCGCCGGCCATGGCATCGCTACCGTAAAGTGGACTCTGAGGTCCTCTTACGATTTCGATCCTTTCTACGTTGTCTGTCGTTACATTTGCGAGATCGACCCCTCCGAAAAAAGGATCAGTGATTTGAACGCCATCGATCAACACCAGAACCTGTGCAGAATTGCCACCGCGCAAAAACAAAGAAGTTGCTTTTCCAGGAGATCCACTTCGAATAATGGATAGACCAGGAACTTCTCGAAGAGCATCACTGACGTATCGCCATTGCTGTTGTTCGATATCCTCGCGCGTGAGAACCGTGACAGAATCCGTTTTATCTTTTAAAGGTTCTTCCAGGCGATCGGCGGTAACGCTGATTTCGTATTCGATTTCTTGTTCTGCTTGCTCTTCTTCCTGAGCAAACGCAATCAGAGCAAGACCCAGAATGGTGAAAAAAAAAGTAAAACAAAAGAGACGCCGCATGACATTTCCTCCTGTCCCCACGGAAAGGGGCGGCTTTGAGTTCTGCCCAAGATTTCCTGACTTGCGACTACCAATTTAAGTGCTGAGTTTAAAGTGCCGAGTGCTGAGTTTACACTGAGAATCATTCTCAGCACTCAGCACTCATTGCTCAGCACTAATTTGGTCTCTGCGCCTTCCCATTCGTCGAAACGAACAGTGGCATTTGCAGATTTCGTTTCGCTTACAGTAGCGGGGCTGCAACGGATTCACACCGTTTTCCCTTGAAAGCAAAACCTGTATTGTAAAAGATTGAAACTTCGTGGAAGGATTCTTTAGAATTTCCTTCCCGCGAAGGCGGCCCAAAATCGGGCTCCTTTTGGTCTCTGACTCATACACTGCCGAAACAATCCAAACACAGTAGCGCCGCAGCAACGGAATCGCACCGATTTCCCAAACGAACGAGATCATAAATCAAATATAA
>JBKKAT010000116.1:0-4234 GCA_046714535.1 Acidobacteriota bacterium
CACGCAATTCTTCACGGCGCTACGTTTTTGCTGATCGCAGCCGGTGTTACCTTCCGTATCTACATTGTGCTGGTAACGTCCGGCACTCCTTATCCGTTTCCTGTCTATATCACGACAGAAGTATATGTGTGGCTGCGGTATCTCGGCCTCGCAGTTTTTCCAATTCCTTTGAATGTGGATCACTATGTCGAACCACTCGATCTGATTCACTGGAAGTTTCTTGTCTCGTTGCTCGTTGTGTCTCTCTTGACCTTCTTGTTGCGGAAAGCGAGAAAGAATCACCGGTGGATTTTCTTCTGGGGTATCTGGTTCTTTCTAAACCTTGCTTCCACATCCTTTGTGCCACTCAACGATTTCATGGCTGAACACCGAACCTACCTCAGCATGTTCGGGTTTTGCGCGTGCGTGGCGTATTTGGCACAGATCGGAAAGCCTGGGAACCGCCTGATTCCGCTGGCCCTTTGCTGTCTGCTGGCTTTCTACGTTGCGGCGACGTGGAAAAGAAACATGGTTTGGCAAAAAAGGATTAGTTTATGGGCCGATGCTGTTCAGAAATCACCACAAAAGTTCAGACCGCATTTGAATCTTGCCTTCGTTCTTTTTCAACTTCGTCAGTATGATGCGGCCTTACAGGAATATATCACCGCCCGCAAAATGAATCCTTCCCTACCTTTAGTGCACACAGGACTGGGATTTACATTGTTGGAGTTAGGACAGGATGATATCGCTGAAAATAGTTTTCACAACGCACAAAGAATTGATCCGGCTTTCATAGATGCGAAGACAGGATTGGGCATCATCCGGTTTCGCAAGAAGAAGTATGAAGAGGCGCTATCCTATTTTGTCCAGGTTTATCCGCATCGCAGAGAAGCTCGAGAACTGATTGCTATGATGGCTGATTGTTACTTACGTCTCGGAAAAACCGCGGAAGCGGTTGCAATCCTCGCTGAAGCAACCAAATGGGACCGACGATTCGAACGCATTAGCGTGCTCATCCAAAAAGGGAATCATTCAGCAGCTCTTGAAGCGTTGCAGAGCGCAGTTAATGAATAGTGAAGAACCCGTTAGGTGTTACAAAAAGTATCATTATCGGTTGGAGAAGATCCGCCCTGCACTCTGGGCGCAGGTCGTAAAGCATTGCGACCAAATGTGTTATCATAAATAAACAAGCAGGGTACGTTATTTGCAGTCCTTCGCACGTCGTGAATGAAATGAGGAAACGATTGGACCGTGGTTATACCATCATGGAAGCCTTAATCGTAGTCGGCTTGGTTGCCCTGCTCGTTGCGGTATTTGTGCCAACTCTGTACAGGATGTATCAAAACTACCGCGCACAAACTGCCGTCGAACGGATTACGATGAATCTTCGATTTGCGAGACTGGCAGCAATCAAAAAGCGTTTCAACTACAGAGTTGTAGTCGATGAGTCGGCTGACACTTACGAGATCCAAATGAATCCATTAAAAGATGGTACGACATGGGTAACGTATAACCAGGCTGACACGTCTATGCCGGACTCTGGTCTCGACATATTGTCCGGTGGAGTTACACAAATCACTTTCAATCCTCGCGGGGCCGCAAATACGTCAGGAACCATTCGAGTTAAATCAACCGACTTCATTCATAGAATTAACGTTTTTACCACCGGCGCGGTGACCAAACAGGTGGAATAGCCGGGGAGAGGGATTATGAATCAGTGCGAGCAAAAATCACAGGAAGGCTTCTCTTTAATTGAGATTCTCATTGCCATTGCCATACTTTCCTTAGTGGCCCTTGGTGTCATGGCGCTTCTTCCCAGCGGATATCAACAAATCACTTCTTCAGGGCGGTCGGCTACATTAGATCACATTGCTCAAATGCAGCTTGATTACCTCCGTTCCATTCCCGTTACTCATCTCGATTTGGCTGCGGGCACACATCCGACCTCAAGTTTTCCCGAGTGGCCTGAGGGATCAACAAACAAATATTCTTTGCATTGGGTCGTGACAGATTACACGCCTATGGCGAATTCAAAGTCTGTTATCGTTGTGGTCGGCTACGACATCTACAGGGCCAATGGCACAGCCAAACCGGCCGGCGAAGCTTCAGAGCAAAAAAGATTGGTATTTCCAACCCTCATCACGCAGTAGGATAAATGGCAATGGATCGAATGGAAAGAGGTTTTACCCTGATAGAACTGCTCGTTAGCGTGGTTGTTTTTGCATTTGTAGCCCTTGGCATCTACTACCTCTATGACAGTGGGAGATGGTTCTATCTCCAATCTGAAAAGAAGGCAAATATGCAGGAAAACGGACGCCTGTTAATGGAAGCAATGGAACGGGAAATGAGGCTGATTGGCTTTGGCATTCCCTCGGGTGGTCAAATCGGGGGGAATGTCACCTTGAATCCAGCCATTTTTGAAGGGGGCGTTAATTTTATTGGCTTCCGTGGAGATGTGGATACCGTCAATACTTTTCCCATTGCGAATGTCTCTGGCGGCAGCATAACCGTGGAAGAGGACACGGAAGAACTCGCATGTCCCGCTCCTCCCATGCCGATCATAATCGTCCAGCGGGGTCGAAACTGGCAATCCACGAACTGCACCGCTACGTCCGAAGATACGCTCACTATTAGTCCGGCCGCGGTCACAACGTTTGCAGCAAGTGAGACCGAAATTTTTTCCCCGGTGCACGTTTTTTATAGATTCCCGGCCGACGCTGATTCAAATGGAATTTGCGACCAGGCGACTGCGACTCTTCCCGATTACAGCCAGTGCATCGTTCAACGAGCCGAAAGACGAGATCTCCTTCCTCAAACGGATCCCGTTAACGAGGCCGCCTGGCAAACATTTGCAACCAACATCAGTGAGTTCAGACTGAGATACTTTCGTAAAACATCAGGTGGTCCCGTCGAACTGGCAGTGCCTCTGGGAATCGTAAGTAATAGTGTTGATTTGATTCGTCTGGAGATTACCGCTACGGATCGCACCAACAGAGCTGGACAGTTTCAAAGCTCGGATTTTCAAACCGAGATTCTTGTTCGCAAGCATAGATATTAGAATTAGGAGTTTCCCTATGAAATACATCCTGCGCAAGGTAAAAAATTTCGTAAAAAATATGGCAAATGCGAAGCAGTCCGGAGTGGCTCTTGTCATCACAATGATGGTCACGCTGACTCTGATATTGATTTCGCTCTCGATTGTCATGCAGAGCAACACCGAACAGTTGATTTCGCAAAACGAACACGACTCTTTTCGAGCACTGTCGGATGGAGAATACGCAATTGATTTTGCCAATCGCAAGATACGAACATATATCGTACAAAACAAGCCTACCGACCTGGATGCAATCCTCAACGGTAGCCTGAGCCCGGCCGGAGTTGCCAACATGTTGGGTTTCAAAAACAACATGGATGTAGGTATGAACCGTTTGGGCATACGAAACGACACCGAAGAAACGCATTCTGGCTTGGATATCCTCCCTGGATACACGGGAACCTGGGAAGTGTTCCGGCTCGGTGTAGATGAAAATAACGACAATTTATATGACGGAAATGTCAGGACGGTTGTGTATGCGAGGTTACTGGATAATTGGGATACGGTAGGATATCTGGACACCGACGACACTGATTTGCGGATGAGAATCGAGGTGCGCACGATCTATCCGGTATTGGTGGAGAACGATGGATCAGAAGTGGATCTGGGTGGTGGACGGCGCGTAACCGCAACGCGTGGCCAATCGGAACGCCATCTTGCGGCGCGGTTTGGACCAGTGGGATCCGTAGCAATCCGAAGCGACTCGAATATGAGAGTTGAGGGTACCCTGGAGATCTGTGGTGAATGCGGAAGCGCACATGCAAACGGTACGATGACCTGGGAGGGCCCATCCGCTTGTGGGTCAGTCACAGGCACTGAAGGCTTTAATTATACCGGAGGAAACATTCTGGGAGACCAGGGTACACAACCGGAAATCTACATTCCGATCGTGAATCCGTATAATGAAATGTTTATCCCCGACCCTGTCATATTTAATACTTTAAACCCCCCCGAATTGACGCAGCCTCCCTTTTTAAGATGCGATGGACCCATTGAAACAGATCCTGGTAACTCAAAGTACTTTGCAATTGTTAAGGCCGATAACAATACGACGTTGATTTACAAAGCCTATAGGAATTGGGGAGATACAGGAACCGGCACCGAACCTCCGGAAAATACCAGATGGGTTTGGCGACTCATAGGGAACAGCGACTTAGAAGC
>JBKKAT010000117.1:0-7461 GCA_046714535.1 Acidobacteriota bacterium
ATATCCGGGTCAATATTCCACCAGGAGTGGACAGTGGATCGAAAGTGCGTGTTGCGGGAAAAGGACATGGTGGAATCGCTGGCGGTCCGGATGGTGATTTATATTTGATGGTAAACGTCGCTCCTCATCCTATATTCAAACGTGAAGGAGACAATGTGCGTTTAACGGTGCCGATCACAGTTTCAGAAGCTGCGCTGGGCAGCAAGATAGAAGTTCCTACGGTGGATGGTTCGGCGACAATGAAGATTCCGCCCGGCACACAATCGGGACAGATTTTTCGGTTGAGAGAAAAAGGAGCACCGACTCTGCGAGGAGGTACTCGAGGGGATCAACTGGTGGAAGTCCGGCTGGTGTTACCGCCGGTACGGGACGAAAGAAGCAAGGAGATTTTGCGGGAACTCGAACGATTGAATCCGATCAATCCTAGAGAGGACCTGCTAAGGTACCGGTCATGAGAAAAAAAGAAGAAACATATTATGCAATCGGCGTGGTGGCCAAGATGTTTAATATTCATCAGCAAACGCTTCGGCTTTATGAAAGAGAAGGTTTGCTGAAGCCGGCACGTTCACACGGCAACACACGCCTGTATTCGGAAAAAGATCTGGAGCGATTGGAACTCATTCTGAATCTGAGCCGGGACATGGGAGTAAATCTTGCGGGAGTTGATATCATTCTAAATCTGCGTGAAAAAATCCAGGAGATGCAGCAGCAGATCAATGAACTGGTCCGATACTTGAAGACGGAGCTTGAAAAGAATGCGGACCAACCACAGAGTGGCGGTCCAGGCCTCGTGAAGTCTCCGGCCGCAAATCTGGTTCGTCTTTCACAAATTTTAAAAAGTTAAGAGTTAAAGGTTAAGAGTTAAAAGTTAAAAGTTAAAGGTCAAATGTTCTGGCGGAGCGGGCTACCTTTAACTTTTCACTTTTCACTTTTAACGTTTAACCTTTAACGTTTAACAGAGGTAAAGATGCCTTCTGATAAGAAGCCAAAGCAGTCCAGCCGGGAGATGCGACTTTATCTGAAGGAAATCTCAAAGATTCCATTGCTCACGGCACAGGAAGAAAAGGAGCTGGGTGCGCGCGTTCAGAAAGGAGATACGGCTGCGCTTCAAAAGCTGGTGGAATCGAACCTGCGTTTTGTGATCAAGATTTCAAAAAAATACCGGGGATTCAGTTTGTCCTTTCTGGACTTGATCAATGAAGGCAATCTTGGTTTGATCGAAGCCGCGCGGCGGTTTGACCCGGAAAGGAATGTACGATTCACATCCTATGCCGTCTGGTGGATCCGGCAAGCTATTTTGCACGCGCTTACCAGCATGGGACATCCTTTGCGTTTACCGGCCAAAATATCAAACACAATGTTCCGGATGGGAAAAACCATCACCAAGAAAACAGCGGAATTGAATCGCAAACCGACTATGCAAGAAATCGCAGCCGATATGGGGATGGATGAAAAGGAACTGAGCTCCATGGTTGAAGTCGCGGGTGGCGCAACATCTCTCAGCCAACCGCTGGATGAACAGGGTGATTTGGTTTTGGAAGATGTGCTGCAGGACAATTCCGCTTCTGTGCAAGAAGAGATGGAATCGCAATTCTTGAATAAACATGTGGGAGAAGCGATGGAGCGGCTCGAGGCAAACGAACGGAAGATTCTCACTCTCAGGTTTGGCCTGGAGGATGGTGTTTCACGCACATTGAAAGAGATCGGCGACTCGATGGGACTTTCGCGCGAACGAATCCGGCAGATCGAAGCCAAGGCTCTCAACAAAATCCGTCACAGCCGCCGCGCACGAACCCTCGCCAGCTATTTGAACTGAAAAAAGTCCATTTTGCGGTTTGTAAAATCACGGCAACTCAAAAATGAGTCACTACCATATATTCATGAGAATTGCTTTTCTTATCTGCATGAACGTCCTTCTGTTGCAAACCTCGCATGCCGGCGTGCTATCAGACGATGAAATTCGCAAAGTACTTTCTGACCGGCTAAGGGCTATTTCAGCTGAAAAAGATAGCATTGGTATTGTCGCAGGTGTGATCGGACCACAGGGCCGAAGGATTGTTTCGCACGGATCGCTTTCACATGGATCACTGGACGGTAACACGGTATTTGAGATTGGTTCGGTAACCAAGGTTTTCACTGGTCTTCTGCTCGCTGACATGGTCAGCAGAAATGAAGTCACACTTGCTGATCCGGCCGCAAAACATTTACCGGACCGCGTAAAGGTACCGGCAAGAAACGGTCGCTCGATTACATTGCTGGATCTGGCGACTCATACATCCGGTCTGCCATTCATGCCGGAATTACCGGCTGGTAAGGAACCTACGTCGCCGGATGACCTGTATCAATTCATAAGCGCTTATCAACTCACACGCGACATCGGGACGAAATGGGAATATTCGAACAATGGTTACTGGCTTTTGGGCGAGACCCTTGCATCTCGCGCAGGAAAAAATTTTGAGAGTCTCTTACGGGAACGCGTCATTGCTTCCTTGAAATTGTCGAATACAGACTTCATTCTTTCGCCACGAATGAAAACCACCCTTGCCGCCGGTCATGACGCGTCTCTTCAGCCGGCGCCAAACATCGCCGCAGTCCCTGTGTATTCCTTGATGCCGGCCGCAGGAAGTCTCTTTTCTACGGTGAACGACCTCTTGAGGTTTCTCTCTGTCGCAATGAAATACAAGAACTCTCCACTGTCAGCAGCAATAGCGCTGAGTCTAAGAACTCGCCGCCCGCGATTGGGTAATAGTGAAGAACAAGCGCTCGGCTGGAATGTAATTGGGAAAAATGGTAACCAATTGATCCATATGGATGGCGGAACATATGGTTATTCGAGTTGCGTAGTTTGGGATCCAGTGAAACGTGTTGGAGTAGTGGTCCTATCCAATTACGCAGGAAGCGTCAGCGACATCGCGCGTCAAATCCTCCAACCTGACTTTCCTTTGGAACATCCCGTTGCTACCAAACGCACTGAAATCAAACTGGATTCCGCTGTGCTGGATCATTATGTGGGCCGGTATGAAGCGACTGGCGAAGGAATATTTGCGATTGTGCGTGAAGAGAATGCGCTCATGATAGAAGCACCAGACAACTGGGGCCTTCCGCGATTGCGTATTCGACCCGAAAGCGAACAGGATTTTTTTGCGCTGGAACTTCCATTGCGGGTCACGTTTCAAAAAGATGCGACCGGACGCGTGACCGGCATGCTGCTGTATCCGCCCCGCGGGCAAAAAGCCGTGCCCGCACAACGCATCGAGTGATCCGTTCAACTCCAAGTGTCCGCAGGTTCCGTTTTGGGTGGAAAAACCGAAACGTTGCATCCAGCGAATGTAAGATTGTTCTGTTCGTAGACTTAGAGCCTTCAGGCGGGAAACTTCGCGAACGCGATCCCAGACGGTCCTCTGAGTTATCTTGCATATATCCTCCGATTAGGTGTTATCACGCCCGTCTACGTATAACATAATTATTCTCCGCCATTTTCCGGATAGTTATCATTGTGGCGCGTAGTTCGCCGCGCTGGAACTGGCGCTCCAAATCATTGGCGCAGTATATTTTATAGAGATGCTGCAATTTACAATTTCGTTACGAAAACGGGTATATTCCGATTACTTTATCGAAGCATAACTGGGAGAAGCGATGGAGCGGCTCGAGGCAAACGAACGGAAGATTCTCACTCTCAGGTTTGGCCTGGAGGATGGTGTTTCGCGCACATTAAAAGAGATCGGCGAACTCAATGGGACTTTCGCGCGAACGAATCCGGCAGATCGAAGCCAAGGCTCTCAACAAAATCCGTCACAGCCGCCGCGGACGAACCCTTGCCAGCTATTTGAAATGATCGGTTGGCCAATCCTGATATGGCTCTCATAGTTTTCCTCCGAGGTGTCAATGTTGGTGGACACAGGAGGTTTCGCCCAAGCATCCTCGCAAGAGAACTGAGTGACTATGATGTCGTGAATGTGGGTGCTGCAGGCACGTTTGTCGTTTTTAAACCTGGATCTCGAGTAAAGTTCCGTGCTGAATTGCTCCGGAGACTGCCATTCGAAACGGAAGTTGTGTTCTGCGAAGACCGCGATCTTGTCCGCTTGGAGACAGAGAATCCATTTGGAACTGAGCGAGCAGGTCCTGATACTGTTCGATTCGTTAGCATCCTCTCGAAAGCCGGCCGCGTTCGGGTCTTCAGTCCAATCACACTTCCGCCAAACGGCAAGTGGTTCGTGCGCGTTATCGCGTCGCAGAACCGATTTGTCTTCGGCAGGTATCGTCGTCACATGAAGACGATTCGCTATCTTGGCCAAATCGACAAACTGTTCGGTGCGCCAGCGACAACACGCAACTGGAACACAATAATCGCGATCGTCCGCATTTTGAAAAGCCGATAAGCCGGCGCAATCAAATAGCAATCTACCGAACAATCTGCTACCCCCGACACTAAGGCACTTTCTTCGGGCGCTGATTCTTGCGATCACCTCACATTTCTCTTATTAAACATCGAAGGTAAATCAGCTATCATAGTCAGTGGCCGGACAGATCGAACACTCCTAAGGAGGCACGTTGGTAACAGCTCAAATGACGCCGAAGAATATGGACGAATACATCGAAGGATTTTCACCAGCAGTTCGGACGATTCTCAAAAAAATACGAGCAACTATTCGCAGAAACGCCCCTGAGGCACAGGAGGTCATCAGTTACAGAATGCCGGCCTTCAAGCTTAACGGCATCTTGTTGTTTTTTGCAGGGTTTAAGAATCACATCGGAATTTATCCCCCGGTTTCCGGCGATGCGAAATTACAGAAGGCACTTACACCCTACGCCGGACCCAAGGGTAATCTGAGGTTCCCGATCGATCAGCCAATTCCGTACGATCTGATCGAAAGGATCGTAAAACTCAGAGTGAAACAGAACCTGGCAATGGCTTCATCAAAGAAGAAGAAAGGGCATGGATAACGGAAACACGCGGCGTTAAAACCGGGCAATCATTTCAATATGGAACGAATGTTCATGAGACTGACATCAATTGAACCGCTCCACAGATGGGTGATGGAGGCGCTCTTCGATCGGAAGAAGGGAGAGCTCACACCGCTGGCCCGGAGTTTAGTGGGACTTATTCTCGCCATCATGGGCTTGAGCATTTTCGTGGTTTACTTGATTGCTTTTCTCGGAGGCGAACAGAGTGTGCGGCTGTCTAACCGCCCCTACGACTCGCGCACGATCTCTATCCCGGTCGCGTCACTCTTCGGTCTGTTCCTCGGCACAAGTGGTGTAGCAACGTTATGGCGTGGTCTCACTTTGACTTACCAGAGAGTTACGAACCGCTGGTGGATTATCTGGAGCGCGCGTCTGATGATCGTCCCGCTTGTACTGCTCTTATTAGGCTTATCCGTTTTCGTGCTTGCTGACCTGATCGGATTGTTTTGACCATCCGGTGCCGCAAACCCTGTTTTGCCTCTTCTGCTACAATAGTAGTAGCAAAATGATCGAGCAGCTCGGGCCCTATCAGATCCTGGAAAAAATCAGTAAAGGCGGGATGGGAACGGTTTACAAGGCCTATCACCCGGCTCTGGACCGGCATGTAGCGATTAAAGTTCTAGCCGCGCGATTTTCCAGCGATGAAAGCTTCGTGCAACGATTCAAAAAAGAAGCACGGATCGTTGCACGGTTGGAACATCCACACATTCTTCCCGTTTATGATTTTGCTTTCGAAGGAGACACTGCTTATCTGGTGATGAAACTCGTAGAGGGCAGTTCCCTTTACGCTCACATCGGCCCGCGGGGAATGTCGCCTGCGCGCGCCATGAGCGTGGTTGAAGCTGTTGCCCAGGCGCTGTCCCACGCGCACAGAAGAAACATCATTCATCGCGACATTAAGCCGGACAACATCCTGATTGATGAATCGGAGTGGGTTTATCTAAGCGATTTCGGAATGGCCAAAATGATGACCACCACCGGCCCCACCGGCGAAGGAACCATTATGGGAACTCCGGAATACATGTCACCGGAGCAGGCGCAAGGCAAAACGGTCGACTTCCGTTCCGACATTTACTCACTGACGGTTCTCATTTATCACATTCTCACCGGCACCTTGCCGTTTAAGGGAACCCATCCACTCGCTACGATTAAGCAGGTCATTTACGATCCTTTTCCGGAAATCACCACCAAGAATCCGATGCTACCGAAATTGCTGGATCCGCTTCTACAGAAAGGCGCTTCAAAAAATCCGGAAGAAAGATTTGGTGATGTGGAAGAGCTGGTAAAAATGCTTGGTGCCGTTCTTACTTCGGCGGAATTACCACAAACGCAGGAACTATTCCTCCGTAAATCCAGGATCTCCATCCTTCCCTTTTCAGTGGATGAACCTGAAAAACAATGGCTGTCCGATGCGGTACTCGAATTACTGGGGGAAGACTTATCTCAGAATTATGAGCTGTATGTGCTGCCGGGCGATCAAGTGATTCGCATGTGCAGAAACATTGTCGATCATTCCTGGGGGCCGGAGTCACTTCAGCGTTTCTTTGAACTTTCCAGGGCCGATTATGTGATCACGGGAAAAATTTCGGGAAACAAAATCCGATATGAAATGAAAATTTCCACAACCTTCGAAGTTCTTGCGGAAGGAGAAGTGGAAGGGACAATCCCCTTCCATCAGGTTTCGTTGATTGCGCAGAAGATTCGCGCCAAGCTGGACGTCAAGGAACCAAAACTGATTTCATTGGAACAGATTTTTCATGGAAATCCTTCGCTTCTGCAACAATACGCCGTTGGAATTCGGGCCTATCGCGATGGGAAATATCTGGAAAGCGAAAAAGCATTGTCACTCGCCACCAGACAGGAGCCTGCCTTCGCGCCGGCTCATATCTACCTGGCCCGGACCCTGAAAGAGCGCGGATTTCCTCAACAGGCCAACGAAGCGGCGCAACAGGCAATGCAATTGTCTTCCAATCTCCCGCTTTCCGCTGCGTCTTCACTAAAAGCGCAATATTTTGAGATCACAAACAATTGGGGAAAAGCGGCCGAAATTCATCATGAGTTTCACAATCAATTTCCCGAAGTCATTGAATACTTAGTGCTCTGGGGAGAGGCGCTCGTTCGCGCCGATCGCCTGGATGAAGCTGCGAATGTTTTCTACGAGATTTGTGAAAAAGAGGGGCGTCTCGGTCTGGGTTGGCAGAAGCTGGCACGCATTGAGTTCATGCAGGAAAAGTACGAACAGGCATGGTATCACTATAAACGAGCCCAGAAATTGTACGCTGCGCATCAGCATTACGGGGGGCTCGCGGCGACTTACATGGGGCTGGCTGAAATTTCTGAGAAACGGAATGAGTGGAATACGGCGATTGATTACTATCAACGGAGTGTGGAAGCGTTCAATCATCTGAAATGGTATCGCGGAGTAGCCGAAGCCAAGTTCAGACTTGCCCTTGCCTATAAGAAGCAAGGAGCCTATTCGGTCGTTCTCCCTCTTTC